>CAZBRI010000023.1:0-15320 GCA_964494055.1 uncultured Anaerolinea sp. | reverse complement strand
AGATAGCTTCAGGTGACTGGAGTTCAGACGTGTGCTCTTCCGATCTAAACAGGACCTGAAGTATCTTTCGAAGAATTATTCAAACTCAAACCGGATGCCTTCAAGCCTGGTACCGAAGAGGATGATAAATCTGACAAGAAGGGTAAGAAGGGCAAAAAATCAGTGGAATACCAGTTCGATGAAGACCGCGGTGAGGTAGTAGGCCGCAAGAAACACAAACGCGGTGACGTGGGCTGGACAGGCGAAGACTGGTAAAAATGGCCGGGAAACCAGCCAAACCCAGGCATGTTCCTCAACGCACATGCGTCGGATGCAGATCCGTGATTGCCAAGCGGACACTTACACGTATTGTGCGTTGTCCCGAAGGGGTTTTTATTGACCCCACCGGTAAAATGAACGGCAGGGGTGCATATTTACATGATCAAAGGTCCTGCTGGGAACGTGCCCTAAAAGGTGCTCTTGCAAATGGACTTAAAACATCCCTTACGCCCGAGGATCGGCAAAGACTGGAATCTTTTCTTCAGACTTTGCCGGCAGAATCAAGCCAACCCCGGACGGATAATGGAAATTTAGATGCGTAAACCTGTGTGTGACAATATGTGATCTTCTGAAACACTCATGAGGATAATTGAACACAGGGTACGGCGCATATTATTGTTGGAGGTATCCTTATGAGCGACAAAAAAATAGAGATCCCGATCGCGATCGGTGTACGAGACCTGGCTCAAAAAATGGGTATCAGCCCAATCGACGCCATTAAAAAATTAATGTCCAATGGTGTAATGGCTTCCATCAACCAGACTATCGATTTCGACACAGCTGCTATTGTGGCATCTGAATTCGGTTATGAAGCAATCCCAGAAGTTCAGGCCGAATCAGAACAAAAAGAAACAGGTGAAATCCCTCTCTGGCGGCAAAAGATCGCCAATGAAAAAACTGCTGACCTTGTTCACCGCGCCCCGGTTGTAACCATCCTGGGACATGTTGACCATGGTAAAACGTCACTGCTGGATGCCATCCGGATGACTGAAGTGGCTGCTGGTGAAGCCGGCGGTATTACTCAGCATATCGGTGCCTACCAGGTAGAAAAGGAAGGCAGACAGATCACCTTCCTGGATACACCCGGCCATGCCGCTTTTACAGCCATGCGCGCCCGCGGTGCCCAGGGTGCTGACATTGTGGTACTGGTCGTTGCTGCGGATGATGGTGTGATGCCTCAAACACGCGAAGCCATTGCACACGCAAAAGCGGCCCGTGTCCCCATTGTTGTAGCCTTAAATAAGATTGATAAAGCAAACGCCAATCCGGATAGAGTTAAAAATCAACTTGCAGAGCTCGAATTAGTTCCGGATGACTGGGGCGGCAACACGATTGTCGTTCCTGTATCTGCCCGGCAAAAATCAGGTATCACGGATCTGCTTGCGTCCATCTTACTGGTCGCCGACAGCCTGGAGATTCAAGCCAATCCGCAAGGTAAAGTCATCGGAACAGTGATCGAAGCCGAAGTTGATAAGACCAAAGGCGTGATGGCCAGCCTGCTGGTTCAAAATGGAACCTTAAAGAATGGTGCAGTTGTTGTTGCAGGTCTTGCCCAGGGCAGGATCAAAGCAATGTACGATTACAAAGGGAAACCCTGCCAGAAAGCAGGACCTTCAACCCCGGTATCTGTCCTGGGTATGAATAATGTACCGGCAGCCGGCGAGATCTTCGAAGTGGTTGATAACGAAAAAATCGCCCGCGAAATTGTCATTAAACGGCAGGAAGCGCTGAAAAATCAGACAGCTTCTGCAAAAATGTCACTTGAAGATCTATTTGCAAGATTCAAAGCTGGTGAATTAAAAGAGCTAAAATTAATCCTTAAGGCAGATGTTCAGGGCTCACTTGAACCTATCGTCAAAGAATTAAATGACCTTGCAAAAAGCAGCAGTTCTGAAATTGCTTTGAAGGTTCTGTATGCTGAAACTGGCAACATCGGTGAAAATGACGTTATGCTAGCATCTGCATCCAAGGCGATATTATTGGGTTTCAATGTTCAAGCAGATGTAACAGCCAGGCGCCTGGCGGAAACTGAAGGTGTCTCGATCCGCCTTTATGATATTATTTACCGCCTGACCGAAGATATTGAAAAAGCCCTCAAGGGCATGCTTGAACCAGAGTTCATTGAAAAGCATATTGGTAAAGCCCAGGTACTCGCCATTTTCCCGGTTTCCAAGGTCGGTAAGATTGCAGGATGCCGGGTTTTGGAAGGTGAACTGCGGCGCAACGGCAAAATCCGCCTGACTCGCGGTGCGGATGTTGTGTTCGAGGGCGAAGTTGCCTCTCTCCGGCATGAAAAAGATGATGTTCGTGAAGTTCGCTCTGGCTTTGAATGTGGAATTGGTTTAAAAAACTTTAACGACATTAATGTCGGCGATATGCTGGAATGCTACAGTCTCGAGAAAAAATCTTGAGCTGTTCAATGGAATTAAAATAATCTTATGCCATCAGGTGTTCGCTTACAAAGAATCGCAGACCGTATACGTGAAGAAATTTCTGATATCTTAATCAAAGAGATCAGTGACCCTCGCCTGCAAGGCGCATTCATTACTGATGTCCGCGTCGACCGGGAACTTGCGTATGCTGATGTATATGTATCGGCGATTGAAGGAAAATCCCGCGCAGCTGAAATTGTACAGGGAATGGAAAGCGCAACAGGTTACTTCCGCCGTAATTTGTCATCTCGAGTAGAATTAAGATCCTTTCCGCGGCTTCGATTCCACTGGGATCCAACCCCCGAAAACGCTGATCACATTGAAAAAATCCTGGCGCAGCTGCGCGAAGAGAAAAAGTAACCCAGGAGCAAGGAATAGAACATGGAACAAATCGACGCAGATATTAATGCCAAAATTGCCTCTGCGAAATCCATTTTAGTTGTGTCACATGTCCGGCCTGATGGAGATGCCATTGGTGCTACCCTGGCGCTAGGACTTGGTTTGATCAATTCGGGTAAATCGGTGCAGATGGTGCTGAATGACGGCTTGCCAGCTTCTTTTCGGCATCTTCCGGGCAGCGAACTGGTCAAAAAAGAACTTGTGGGTACCCCTGACCTTTTTATTACGGTCGATTGTGCAGACTATAAACGAACAGGAAAACAATTCGAAAATTTCCGCAAACCAGATATTAATATAGACCATCACGTGACAAATGAAAAATTTGGGACCCTTAATTTGATTGAACCCGAATCCGTTGCAACCTCTGCGGTTCTGACTGATCATTTACCACGGTGGGGAATGCCCATCACCAAAGAGATGGCTGCCAGTCTTGCAACCGGCATCGTGACTGACACTCTCGGCTTCCGAACTTCGAATACAACTGCTGTTTCACTAAGGCAGATGGCGTTATTAATGGATACCGGTATCAATATGCCGGAACTGTACACCCGGGCACTTGTCAGCCGAACATTCTCTGCTGCAAGATACTGGGGAGCAGGATTATCCAGTTTGAAAACGCTGGATGGTATTGTTTACGCCACCATGCGCATGGCAGACCGAAAAAATGCAGGTTACGGTGGTAATGATGACGCCGATCTAATTAATATCATTTCTGCTATCGAAGACCATGTAGTCGGTATGGTTTTTGTTGAACAAAGCACAACAGTAAAAATATCCTGGCGCGCCCTCCAGCCAGGAATTAATGTCTCTCAGATTGCTACACATTTTGGCGGCGGCGGCCACAAAGCAGCTGCCGGAGCAGATATCACTGGTAATTTGGAAGAGATACAGGCGCGTGTACTTCAAACCACACGTGAAATGCTAAATCTATAGGGGGGCAGGAGAAGAAAATGGATAATCAAGATCTTAAGAATGCAATTTCTGGTGTACTCGTAATTGACAAACCGATCGGAATGACATCGCATGATGTGGTGAATGCTGTTCGATTTGGTACAGGCATTCGGCGTGCCGGACATACCGGTACACTAGATCCGCGTGCTTCTGGTGTCCTTGTCATCCTGATCGGACCGGCCGTGCGGCTGAGCGAATATGTTTCAGCTTCAGATAAGCGTTACCAGGCCATCGTCCGAATGGGCGCATCCACAGATACTTTTGATGCTGACGGCAGGTTTACCAGCCAGTTGGAAGCACCATTTACAGTAACAGAATCACAGTTTGAAGAGACCCTTAAACAATTTGTCGGCGAAATTGAACAGACACCTCCGCCTTATTCTGCCGTTAAAGTTCGCGGCCGCCGTGCCTATGACATGGCCCGAAAAGGGGAGGAAGTGGTTGGGTTAACCCCGCGCAAGATAAGTGTTTATCACCTTGAAGTCCTGGAATGGGCACCACCAGAAGTTGTGGTGGATGTACATTGCTCTTCAGGCACCTATGTTAGGTCTCTTGCCAACGATATGGGAAATGCCCTGGGCGTGGGCGGCTACCTCGTTGGCTTGCGGCGCACAAAAAGCGGTCGATTCAGTCTGCGGGATGCAACTCCCCTGCGGAAGCTTCTGGAAGCTTTTAGAGCTGGAAATTGGTACCAATATCTCATCCCGGCTGCAGAAGCCCTTGGTGACTGGCCAGCGATCGAACTTGATCCGGATACGGTTGAAAACGTCAAGCACGGACACCGGATCCCGGCGAACCCGGCTGATAAAGCCGGTATCAATAACCTCGTTCGGGGTGTCAGCATGGCTGGAGAACTTGTCGCATTAATGGAATTAGACGAGACAAGCAGTGAATGGCAGCCCAAAAAAGTATTCTTCTCCTGATATTACCCTGATCCAGAATAAGGACAGGGCATAACAAATGGCAGAACTCTTTACATCCCTGGAAGCAGTCTCTCTGGGAAAATCATGGCTTACCATTGGTGTTTTTGATGGTATTCATCGCGGGCACCAGGAAATAATCTATCAACTAACTGCAGGTGCGCATCAAGCCGGCGCACCTGCAGTTGTTTTAACTTTTCATCCTCACCCGGTTACCGTCATCACCGGCAGACAAATATTATGCTTGACAACCCCTGAAGAACGCGCTGAAATCCTCTTCAGCCTGGGGGTGGATGTTGTTATTCTGCAGGAATTCTCGATTGAACTGGCTGGTCATACTGCTGAGAATTACATGGCTAATATCCAGAGGCAAACAGGGCTCCAAAACCTGCTGATCGGTTATGATTTTGCATTGGGAAAAGACCGGGCAGGTACATTTGACCGCCTGACACAAATTGGGATTGAAACCGGCTTTAAAGTCAGTGCTGTTGAACCCGTACAGTTTGATGGTGAAGTGATCTCATCCACCCTTATCCGGAACCTGGTAGGAGAAGGAAAAGTCCAGGAAGCAGCTGAAAAACTTGGCCGGGATTATTCTATCAGCGGTATAGTAATCAGCGGTGATGGCAGAGGGCGTACAATAGGGATCCCAACGGCTAACGTTGATGTACTCGCGGGAAAAGTGATACCCAAAAATGGTGTTTACGCCTGCTGGGCAAGAATAGGAGCAGAAAGGCACCCGGCAGTAGTCAACATCGGTTACAGGCCAACTTTTACAAGTGGTGAAGTTTTGCCTAGAATAGAAGCACATCTGCTTGATTTTTCTTCTGATCTTTATGGAAAAAAAGTCAAGCTGGAATTTGTCCAGAGACTGAGGGATGAACAAAAATTTCCGTCTGTAGATGAGTTATTGAAACAAATTAATGTTGATATACACACTGCCAGGGGTTGGATGTCCTGAAAAATCTTTTGACTGAAAAATTCAGCCAGTCTATTTTTTCCCACAAAATTGAACTCGTACTAATAATCCAATTTCACTACCCCTCAAACCTTTTTGCGTATTGAAGTGATTTTGATGCATTCATCAATAAGCTCAATAATTCACATTATTGATACTCACTCAATAAAAAAAGGAACCTGTTTTAAGGTCCCTTTTTTATTTTCAATCAATTTAATTCTTTATAAATGCCTAGTGCTGCGCGGGTCAAACGCATCACGCAAACCATCCCCAACAAGGTTAACCGAAAGGATCATGGCGACAATGAACATACTTGGGAAAACCCACATCCACCAGGCTCCCTGCAGGATGAAGGATTGTGCCTGGTCCATCATGTTACCCCATGTAGCTGTCGGAGGTTGAACACCCAGACCCAGGAATGAAACATAGGCTTCCGTCAGGATCGCATTTGCAAGACCGAGCGTTGCAGAAACGATGATCGGACCAAGTGTATTGGGAACCAGGTGTGAGAAAAATATTCGTCCATTGGTTGCACCAAGCGATTTGGAGGCAAAGATATAATCCAATTCACGCAAAGAAAGCATATTTGCCCGGACAACCCTTGCCAGGTACATCCAGGATGTTATTCCGATGACGATGATTACAATACCCACACTGCCGCTAAAACTCCTGCCCAAGATTTTTATGGTTGGGAAATCAGAACCCAGAAATTTTGCGAGAACAATCAGCAGGAAGAGGGATGGGATAGCCAGCATCGCCTCAGTAAACCGCATCAATATAGTATCTATCCATCCGCCATAAAATGCAGCTACACCGCCGATCAATGTCCCTAATGTCACTTCAATGGCAACAGCAAGAATACCAATAAATATTGAGATTTGTCCGCCATAGATAATCCGGTTAAAGACATCCCGGCCAGTGCTGTCGGTACCAAAGATATGTCCATTACCTGGGGCACTTAACCGGTGATGAAGATCAATCGAGTTTGCCTGACTTTCACTGATAATAATTGATCCGAAAGTGATAAACAAAATCAATAATATGATGCCTATAGCCCCGATGGAAGCAAGACGATGTTTGCGGAAACGGCGCCAGATTAATTGTGATGGCGTCAGGGGTTCCTTTATAATATCTGGGATATTTAGTTCCAGACCAGCTGAAGATGGAAAAGAGGCTGTCATCGGGTTACTCCAATCTAATTCTCGGATCAACTACTGTATACGCCATATCAACAACTATGGTGAAAAATACTACTGCCGCTGAAGTAAGCAAAAGTACACCATTGACAACCGGGTAATCACCACGCTCAGCATATTCCCAAAATAAACGACCCATTCCAGGCCAGGCAAAAATGGTTTCCGTTACCAATGCGCCACCCAAAAGGAAGGGAATATCCAGGCCGATAATGGTGACAAAAGGTAAAACAGCATTTCGGAGTGCATGCTTATATAGAACCAATCTTTTACTCAAACCCTTAGCATGCGCTGTTCTAACATAATCCAGGCCAAGAACTTCGAGGATACTGGACCTTACAAATCGCGAATACCCTGCAGTCTGAATGATTACCAGGCAGGATACTGGCAGCACAAGATGCCTCAGCATCGCTGCAGGATCATTGAATTTCCAGATGTCCGCCCCGGTAGGAAGATAAGGCAAACCCCATGCTTTGAACTGCACAGCAAATATTTGCATACTGCCCAACGCGATAAAAAAGATGGGCATGGAGTATCCCATAAATGAAAACGTTGTAATCAAATTATCTGTCAAAGAATATTGCTTGGTGGCTGCAATGATACCAAACAACAATGAAATCACAATTGTAATCAACTCAGCTGTCACCATTAATATCAGAGTCATTGGAAGACGCTGACTGATCATCAGCAGCACAGGTTGATGTGAAAATGAGGAAGCTCCCAGGTTTCCCTGAAGTGCCATTCCCAGCCATTTAAAATATTGAACGGGAATTGGTTGGTCAAGCCCCAGATTATGCCTCATGGCAGCACGATCAGCTTCACTCATGCCTTGCCTGGTTGCATACTGCGCCATCGGATCAGATGAAAGCCGGGTCAGCGTAAAGCATAATATCGTAATGATAAACAGGATCACAAAACCTTGTATGATACGACGGAGCAAATAGGACCACATGGCTTTTTCCTTTCGAAATTCCTAATGGAATCAGTTCATCCATCAGCAGAAAACAGCAACTCAAAACTCTTTCTTGACAAAAAAAATTCCACTATAAAAAAGGATCTGTTGAAATTTTTACAAGAGATTTTTTTATTATAAACGACGACTGGAATTTTTGAAGTGATTAATTAAGTAATAAATTTAGAAAACTTGAAAATTTGAAAAGAAGATGAAAATTAATAAAATCAAATTCTGGATAATAACAAAATATGTTACGGATTTTACGCAATAATTCCCGGTATATTTGATATAGACCTGTAAGGACAAATTTCAGCCTTACAGGTCTATAAATATTACTTAGAAATTATTCTTACTTGACATCAAAGTTGAAGGCATCACCAGCCCAACCAGCATAACCAGAGCTGGCAGGGAAGACGAAGCGGTCAGCATAACCATAGACATTGGCGCGGGCATAAAGAGGAACAATGATCACGTTGTCATATTGGAATTTCTGAATAGCGTCATAAGCAGTTTTGCGGGCAGCAGGATCAGCAGAGGCGATGCCGGCAGCAAACAGTTTTTCCATCTCGCCGGTCTGATCACAGAAGTGATAGTTATTCTGACCAGTCTGATGATCTTTGGCAGGAACACCGGAGCAAAGGAATGCGTCGCCAGAGTCAGGATCCGGGTAGAAACCGGTGGTGTAGATAGCCATATCGAATTTACCAAGCTGCATATCGGCACCGGCGGTGTATGCACCAAAGAAAGTTCCGGATGGGACGTGATTAGGCTTGATTTCAACGCCGATCTTTTTCAACATATCCTGGATAGCCAGAACATAATCTACGCGGAGCTGTTTTGTGGTTGTTTCAATTCCGAGAGAGAATTTGACTGGTTTGCCGTCACAGGTACCTTCGCGGATACCATCTGCACCAGCTTTATAGCCTGCTGCATCGAGAAGGGAATTAGCCTGTGCAGCATCGTAAGGATAAGCAGTCAAGCTGCTGTTATACCATGCGGAGTTTGGCCACAGGGAAGCAGGTACGGTGGTTTTGCCGAAGAGCAGGGTGTCTACAAGTGTCTGGCGGTCGATACCGAGCATGATCGCTTTGCGGACATTCACATCCTGGAAGGGGCAGAAACCAGCAACATCGCTGTTACCGATGACTTTTCCATCAGCGCCCTTGACGGCACTGTTGGTAATACCCAGGTTGAAGAACAAGTGCTCGAATTCCGGGGTGGCATCTACGCGCAGGTGCTGAGCGGGTTCAAGTGCACCAATGGTGGGGATATCAGATTCTGCAAAATCGGGAACGAAATCGACATCACCGGTCTTCAAAGCGGAAAGTGCGGTTGCAGGATCCGGGATGAATTTGATATTGATCTGATCAAGCTTGGCCTTGCCCTGATAGTAGCTATCATTACGAACCAGGGTCATGTGGTCGCCAGCGACCCATTCAGAAATCTTGAATGGACCAGCACCAACGGTGGGTTGATGAATTTCAGGATCTTTCTCAAGCCCGGTTTTGCCAGCCAGAATATGTTCCGGGAGAATGGCTGCGCCTGTGTTTGGACCAAGGGTGAAGAGAGTCTGCCAGGCAGGGTAAAGTTCCTTGAAATGGATCACAGCAGTTGTATCATCAGGGGTATCAATACCAGTAATTTTGTCCCAACCAAAGCGGCTGATGGGGTTATTGGCTGGATCAACCTGTGACTTCCAGGTGAAAACAACATCTTTGGAGGTCAGCGGCTGGCCATCGGACCAGAGCAGACCTGGTTTAAGCTTCCAGGTGATGGTTAAGCCATCAGCAGAAACGCCGCCATTGGCACCGGTTGGAACATCTACAGCAAGATCGGGGATGAAATTGTTATTTGCATCCCACTTACCGAGACCAGCCATTACGAGCTGGGAAAGCCATACAGCGTAGGTCATGTTGCTGTATTCACCAGTCACGTTATCAGGTTCCTGGGAGTAGGCAATGGTGATAATCTTGGGTTCTGCTGGGGCCTCTGTCGCAGCAGGGGCTTCAGTAGCCGGAGTACCGCAGGCGGCGAGAAGCATGCTTGACAAAACAAGCAAAGAAAGCAAAACATAAATACTTCGTTTCATAGAATTCTCCTCCTGAGAGAAATAGGATAATGTGGTGATGTTGATTAAAAGTAATAGCTGTTTGTATTACATCACCGCGCATTCCATGTAGAATGTCACTCGATTATACAGCATCTTTTCGGTTTTATATCTAGTATTTAGGTGTTATTTCGGTAATGTTATCAGATTTATTCGTCTTTTCCAGCCAAATCCCCGGAATTTTAGCCCCGCAATACTTGCAACTGCCTCTTACAGATAGATTAAATGCCACCAATTTGTAACCCCGTCTTTGTATTAATAATTTACTGCATTCCGGACAATTTGTATTTTCATACACTTCCACCCTGCCAGGCAGATTACCAGCATAAACAAAATTGAGACCCGCTTCTCTGCCAATATCTGCTGCACGAACCAGGCTGTCGGCTGGTGTATTTGGGTGTTCCGTCATCCTGTAATCCTGATGATACGCTGTGACATGCCAGGGAATATCCTTTGAAACTGACCTGATAAATTGGGCCATTTCAAATAATTCTTCATTTGTGTCATTAAAACCTGGAATGACCAAAGTGACCACTTCCACCCAAATACCCATTTTATGTGCAATTTTGATCGTTGAAAGAACATTTTCAAGGACCCCGCCGAGTTGACGATAATTTTTAGCCTGCATCGATTTTAGATCAACTTTATATGCCGATATATAAGGTTTGAGATATTCAAGAGCCTGCGGAGTAGCATTCCCGTTTGAAACGAATGCACATTTTATTCCCGATGAAAGTGCTTCTTTGAAAACCGAAACTGCCCATTCAATGGTAATCAGCGGTTCATTATATGAAGAAACGATAACCTCTGCATTTACACGTTTCGCTGATTCTATAATTTGTCCCGGGCTGAGCTTTCTAATTAATCTCAACGCATCATTCGATTGCGGATCACGCAAAACCTGTGAAGTAAACCAGTTTTGACAATAATCACAATGGAAATCACATCCCAGCATACCAAAGGTTAATGCAGTTGCCCCGGGCAGGAAATGACAAAATGGCTTTTTTTCGATCGGATCAGCCTGGAGTGCTGATACATAACCCCAGGGAACCATTAATTTTCCCGCCTGATTGAACCGAACCTTACATACACCCCTGCCCTTTTCTTTTATCCTGCAGCGATGTGCACAAGCCAGGCAGCGAACTTCATTACCAGGCATTTTCTCATATAAATCCGATTCCCTGGTCAATCCATCCAGAACTTCTTCCAGAGAGAGTCCCATAATCATCCAATAACTTCTACTTCAATTTATAATTATCCAATGCTGTCAATAGCTATACAGGCAGGTGGCGAATCACAACGCATGGGCATGGAAAAAGGAAAAATTCCTTTTCTGGGGGTTCCAATGATCCAGCGCATCATTGATTCTCTTTCATCCCTGACTGATGACATCATCATCATCACAAACCAGCCAGAATTATATCGTTTTACAGGTCTGCCATTATTTGAGGATGTTACCCCAGGTAAAGGTCCATTGGGTGGACTTTTAACTGCCCTGACGACGGCAAAACAGCCTCTGGCGGCAGTCATAGCATGTGACATGCCTTTTGTAAATCCTCAATTACTTAAATACCAGGCAGAAATTATTCAGAGCGAAGGGGTTGATTGTGTTATTCCTTTGATAGATAATCGGTATGAACCTCTGCATGCTGTTTACCGCCGCGAAATATGCCTGCCGGCTGTTAAATATGCATTGGAGACGGATCATTGGCGGATGATATCCTGGCTACCGATGGTTCAAGTCCACACGATCAGCCAGGAAGAATGCACATTTTTCGATCCGCACAAACTGGCATTTATTAATGTGAATACACCGGATGAATTATCGGCAGCAGAAAAAATTGCGCGCGAATTAAGCCAGCCAGGCTGATTTATTTTTTTTTTACCGAACAACCAGAACCGGGCAGTGCGCAAGACTGACTACTTTTTGGCTGTTACTGCCCAATAAAAGTCCGCCGAGTGTGCCGAGGCCGCGAGATCCCATCACAATAAGATCGGATCCGCGCGTGAGGGAAACCTCGATGATGGATTCTGCGGGTGTCCCTTCGATCACCTCGGTGTGTATTTTGCCGGGAATATCGCCAATGGCTTTAATGGCTGAATCAAGGATTTCATTTGCCTCTTTAAGGCGGGCATCAATGACTGCCTGCATGTTGGGTTCTCCCAGATAAGTCGGGATATAACCATAAACAACTACAACGCGCACTATTTCCGTTTTCATTGTGCGGGCAAGATCGCCGGCTACTTTGGCAGTATGCAAAGCATGTTCAGAACCATCCACAGCTAACAGAATATTCCCAAACATATAATCTCCTTAAAATATTTATTTTCTTAAGTATATACCGATTAGAAAAGATATACAATTTATTTTTGTGACATTTATTTTTGTGCACTTTTTCGTAAGTGTTAAATAATTACATACAAGATTATCCAAAATACATGGAATAATAGAGATAACAGTATTTACATTAAAAAACATCAAAACGGAGAAAATAATATGGCATTAAATCTTGATATTATCCGCAAGCAGTTTCCTTCCCTCAACCGGCCGGCGATTTTCTTCGACAACCCTGGCGGTACCCAAATTGCCCGGCAATCCCTTGATCGAATCAACCGCTACCTGCTTGAGTGCAATGCAAATCATGAAGGCGCATTTGCCACCAGTATTGCATCTGATGCTGTTCTGGATGAAGCACACCAGGCAATGGCAGATTTTTATAACGCCGGCAGCAAAGATGAGATCATCTTTGGCGCAAACATGACCACCCTGACCCTGCACCTGAGCCGGTCAATCTCCCGGGATTGGAACCCTGGCGATGAGATCGTAGTCACACGGCTGGACCATGATGCAAACGTCAGCCCTTGGGTTCTTGCGGCACAGGATCGGGGATGCAAGATCATCTGGGTCGATTTTGACGTTGAAGATGGGACTCTTAAATTGGATGAAATGCAAAAAGCCCTGGAGCGAAAACCAAAATTCCTGGCCCTGGGTTATGCATCCAATGCATTGGGTACGATTAATCCGGTGGAAAAGATCATCAAGATGGCACATGCTCAAGGTACAAAAGTATATATAGATGCAGTTCAGTATGCCGCCCACGGTCCAATCGATGTACAAAAAATAGATTGTGATTTCCTGGTTTCATCCGCTTATAAGTTTTTTGGGACACACGCCGGTATTTTATATGGCAAAAAAGCCCACCTTGAATCATTATTTGCCTATAAAGTTCGCCCTGCATCAAATGAGGTCCCATATAAATTTGAGACCGGAACCTTGAACCATGAAGGCATCGCGGGTGTGTTGGGTGCTGTGGAATATTTTGAGTGGCTGGGAAAAGAATTTGGGAGTAAATTTGAGTCTGAGTTATCCATTGCTGGTTACAAGGGACGCAGACTTGAACTTAAAAAAGCGATGACGGCCCTCCACGAATACGAAACTGAACTTAACAAAGCGCTTTTGAAAGCCCTTGAATCCATCCCGGGCCTTGAGCTGTATGGCATCACAGAAGCATCCAAACTGGACCAAAGAGTTGCAACATTCTCTTTCAGGATGAAGAACTTATCCCCCAGGCAGGTTGCTGAGAAATTGAACGAGAGAGGTATTTACGTCTGGGATGGTAATTATTACGCTATCAATGTTACCGAACGCCTTGGCGTGGAAGATAAAGGCGGCATGGTGCGGGTTGGTGCAGTACATTACAACACGCTCGAAGAAATCGGTAAATTAAGAGATGCCCTTTTATCCATCAGCAAAGAAGAACCTATTTAACAAATAAAGGCAGGTGATTTACCCATGGCACCATTACCCAGGAGCACACCTGAGAAACAAGGGGTTGCATCAACAGCGCTAATTACATTTTTGCAGGAAATCAATAAAGATATTCGACACCTGCATAGTTTCATGTTTCTTCGGCATGGAAGCGTCATTTCAGAAGGCTGGTGGAATCCCTGGCAGACCGATACCAGGCATATGCTCTTTTCTTTGAGTAAAAGTTTTACTTCCACTGCAGTCGGCATTGCAATTAGTGAAGGCAGGTTCCAGCTTACTGACCGGCTGGTTGATCTTTTTCCCGATAAGCTGCCCGGCATGGTGAGTCAAAACCTTGCAGATATGCAGGTGAAGCATTTACTGAGTATGAGCACAGGTCAAAATGAAGATACCACCCCGTTTATTGTTTTTGAGGAAGACCCTGTCAGAGCGTTTTTAGCAAGACCGGTTGATTACAAACCGGGCACTCACTTTTTTTACAACAGCGGTGCAACCTTTATTCTTTCACACATTATCACTAAGTTCACAGGGTTGAAGTTAATTGAATATCTCGAACCTCGAATCCTGCAGCCCCTGGGGATTGAAAATGCTGAATGGGAATCTCATCCTGACGGGATTGATTTTGGCGGCTGGGGGCTGAGCATCAAAACAGAAGATATTGCCCTCTTTGGGCAGTTATATCTTCAAAAAGGCCGCTGGAACGGGCAGCAGCTGATACCTGAAGCCTGGGTACAACAAGCCAGCAGTTTCCAGGCCGATAATGCCCCTGACGAAAATCCGGATTGGGCACAAGGATACGGATTCCAATTCTGGTTATGCAGCCCGCCGGGTGTTTACAGGGGGGATGGGGCTTTTGGTCAATACTGCATCATTATGCCGGAACAGGACGCAGTGATCGCGATCACTGGCGGATTGCAAAATATGCAGTCCGTTCTGACAAAGATATGGAAACACATCCTGCCGGCAATGAAACCAGGTGTTCTGCCAGATCAGCCGAAACAGCACGAAAATTTGCAGCAGAATCTGAGCAAGCTGTCAATTCCACCCCTTCCATTTAATTTATCTTCGGATAAGGAAGCTATATTTGAAAGCAGACCTTACTTTTTCGAAGAAAATGTATTTTTTCTGAAATCTGTACAGCTGAATTTTCAAAATAACCAGGTAAAGTACCAAATCAATTTTCCCGGCAGCGATACGCAGGATCATAAGCTTAACTTTGGTAGATGCAGCTGGGTCATTGATCAATCCATTTTAGCGAATAAAACCACATACCAGGCAGCCGCCTGTGGCAGCTGGATAACCGAAAACGTCTTCCAACTCTGTATCTGCCACCTTGAAATGCCATACATGACAAATTTATTCTTCACATTCTCGGGAGAAAAAGTCACGCTCCAGTTCAAATATAACGTCTCTTTTGGCCCTCTCGAAAGCGAACCGTTTTCCAGTATTTAAGCAAGAGACAGACATCTGGGTGAGGGGGGCACCCAAACATCTGTCATTTATATGTTATCACGAGATAATTTTATTTTCAAGGAATTCAAGGAATTCTATAAATTTTTTATGACAAACATTTAAGTTAATTTTATTTCACAATGAA
>CAZBRI010000022.1:0-15684 GCA_964494055.1 uncultured Anaerolinea sp. | reverse complement strand
TTTCTGGTCGCCGGCCCGTTTCTCCAAGGAGCAGATGCGTGCGGTTGAACTGGTTCATGAAGATCTCACTGAGCGTCTGACCACGTCCCTGCCCACCTTCCTGCGGACAAATGTACGGCCGCACCTTGTTCACATGGAACAGGGCCGCTTTCACGACTTTATCAAGGACTTTCCTCCGAACACCCTCTTCCACCTGATCACTCTGGCACCCCTGCCCGGGCATATGGTGCTGACCATGAGTTTGAATGTCAGCTACCTGATCCTTGAGCAGCGCCTGGGAGGGAAGATCGAAGGCCGCTTCACCGACCGTTCGCTGACCGAGATCGATCAATCCCTGCTGCGCGGGCTGGTTGAGCATATGCTGGGCGATATCAAGGGTGCCTGGTCCAAGGTGGTTTCCCTCGAACCATCCCTTGAAGACAGCACCATTAACCAGCACTGGGTGCAGATGATCATGGGGAATGAACGTGTGCTCCTGTTGACCATTGAATTGAATATTCAGGGCGTCACAGGCACCATGAGCATTTTCATCCCCTTCAACACGCTCAAACCGATTACCAACGTCCTGAACCCGCATATCTGGATTGCAGGCCGCAAAGAACAGCAGCAGGATCCGGTCGCCAGGCAGTTTGCCATACAGACTGTGATGAAAGCCGTTCTCCCGATGAAAGTCATTCTGGGGAATGCGGATCTGACACTCGGTGAGCTGTTGAATCTCCAGGTAGGCGATGTGATCGAATTGGATCGAAACATTGATATTCCAATGGTGGTACAGGTTGCGAATAAAAAGCAATTCTATGCCCGTGTTGGTAAATCTGGTAAACACCTGGGTGTTCAAATCACCGGTGTTTACCGTGAAAAAGACGAAGTTCAACAACCATTTTGATAAGAGAGAATGATTTATGGATAACATGGAAATTAACGAAGAAGCTCCGGCAGCCAAAAGGCCTGAACAGGCACCTGAAAAAGCCGCATCGAAATCCAAAACTGTGAATAATGGAAATATTGACCTGTTGATGGATGTTTCCCTGCGTGTCACAGTTGAATTGGGGCGCGCACGAATGCAGCTGGCGCAGATCCTTGAACTTCAGCATGGTTCCGTGGTCGAGCTTGACCGCCTGGCGGGCGATCCCGTGGATGTCTATGTCAACGATTGTTTGATGGCCCGCGGTGAAGTGGTGGTGGTGGATGATAAGTTTGGGGTCCGCGTCACCGAAATGATCTCAGCCAAAGTGGACAAGAGCTTACTCTAATGCTGGATCCGATCCCCGCGATTCAAAAATGGTGGGCCAACAGCACTCCCCGGGCGAAATTAGTCGCGGGTTTGCTGGTTTTCAGCCTGGCAGCCACCGCTGTACTGTTTTTTATGAGCGGTGCAGCTGATCCATCCCTGGATCCAAAAACACCGCCTGTGTTATATATGGCGGGTGTGCTGATCAAATTGATCGCGGTCTTACTGCTCATTTTTATCAGCGCAATAATCTTCAGGCGCTGGATGAATCTCGGCCCCCAGGGAGGCATCAGCCGGCAGATGCATGTCATCGAAACGCTGCGCCTTTCTCCAAAACAGGCTTTGCACCTCGTCTCCATCGGTGATCAGCAGCTGCTGATTGGCAGCACTGATACCGGCATTTCTTTGTTATCACAGTTCGAAGCCGGTGAATTGGCTCTGCCGGCAGGTCATACTGAACAACAAAACAAAGTGACTTTTGCAGATATTATTCATTCACAGGTTTCTGCAAATTCACATGAAAAACCTGAAGGTCAGGGTTAAGGCTTCCCCATGAATTTCACGCTGAGTAGAAAATCTTCTCCACTTCAAAATACAAAAAACAGCACCCGCTCAGGCCGGCGTATAACGCGCTGGTTGATCCCTGTGCTGATCGTTATTTTCGGTTTACTGCTTACCAGCTGTTCAACGGCGCCGGGTGTCAGCCTGTCCATCGATCCGCAGTCTCAGCAGCCGAAACAGGTCACAACCGGGGTGCAGTTACTGGTATTAATGACCCTCCTGTCACTGGCTCCCAGTATTTTGATCCTGGCAACCTCCTTCACCCGTATTGTGATCGTATTATCCATGGTTCGCAGTGCGGTCGGCATGCCGACGATTCCACCCAACCAGGTGGTCATTGGTCTCTCTTTGCTGCTGACATTCTTCGTCATGGCACCGGTTTACCGGGAGATTGATAAGAATGCCATACAGCCCTACATCAACGAACAGATCGACCAGGCAGCTGCCCTGAAAGAAGCCCAGAAACCGCTCCGTGAATTTATGTTCAAACAGACCCGTGAGAAGGATATTCAGCTTTTCATGGATCTCGGTAACGAAGCCAAGCCGGCCACCCTGGAAGACATCCCAACCGTGGACCTCTTCCCCGCTTTTGTGATCAGCGAACTTAAGACAGCCTTCACCATGGGTTTTGTAATTTACATCCCGTTCCTGATCATCGACCTGGTGGTATCGAGCATCCTGCTTTCAATGGGTATGATGATGCTGCCGCCTTCACTCGTTTCCCTTCCTTTTAAGCTCCTCCTATTTGTCATGGTCGATGGCTGGTATCTACTGGTTCGCAGCCTGGTTCTGAGTTTTTCCGGCGGGGCCTGAGGTCAGTATGACAGAAGCTTATGTCCTCACTCTCGGCCAAAATGCCATCATGCTGGCACTCCTGCTGGCCGGCCCCATCCTGCTCATCAGCCTGGTGGTCGGCAGCCTGATCAGCCTTGTTCAGGCAGCCACCCAGATCAACGAAGTCACCATGACGTTTATTCCTAAAATGATCGGAATCGTCCTGGTCCTGCTTTTACTGGGGTCATGGATGCTGCAGCAGATTCTGGTCTTCACAACAAATTTATTCAACAGTCTTCCAAGCCTGGTAAATTAGCATTTTTTGAGCGGGTCATACAGATGCTATCCCAAAAAGTTGATGAGATCATACAATCTGTCACCAGCTTGCGGCCGATGCCATCCAACATCACGCGCATTCTCAAACAGATGGAAAACCCGGATATCACCATTGATATGCTGGTTGGTCTTGTCAGCCTGGACCAGGCCCTGACGGCTCTGGTTTTACAGATGTCAAATTCTGTCTCTTTGGGTTATTCCCGCTCGTGCACCACCCTGTACGAATCGATCATGTATATCGGGATGAAGAGGTTGAAATCCATTTTATTGACTTCATCTGCGACCGATATGATGAACAAAAAATTGAATGGCTACAGGTTTGGAGCGGGTGAATTGTGGCATCATGCACTGGTCACAAGTGTCTGCGCAGAATGGCTGGCCCAGGGATTGCGTTACCCCAACCCGGAAGAGGCTTTTGTTTCCGGTATGCTGCATGACATTGGTAAGCTGCTGCTTGATCAATATGTCTTTAGAAACTACGATACCATTACAGATTGGGTCCATCATTACAAGCTCCCGCTCTGGCAGGTGGAAGAAAAACTGTTTGGAATTAATCACGCCCAGGTAGGTGGTCTGATTGCCAGGCGCTGGAATTACCCCCAGGCCCTGGTGGATGCCATTCAATGTCATCATAATCCATCCCTGTCCACGGCACATAATCAGCTGTCTGCAATCGTCAATGTGGCAAATTCCTTTGCATCCGAATATACTTCAGCAAAGTCAGATTTATTTAGTTTTGAAATTCATCCAGAAACGTATAATATACTCAAACTCAGCCCGGAAGAAATTGGAAAGCTCAAAGTAAAATTGATGTCCTCCGGCCGATTACCCTCCACCAATAAAACAAACCCTGCCTGATCATGGAAAAACAAATAAAAGTACTCATCATCGAACCATCCAGGCTGCTCAGTGACCTGATCCTGCTGGCTTTGACGCGTTCCGGAATGACTCCGATCCTGTGTACTGACACATCGATGGTCAGGCCGCTGCTGATCGAACATATTCCTGATATTCTGCTGGTTGATACATTGCTGCCCGGCATCAACGGGCTGGATCTCGTCAGCGAGCTGAATGCTGAATCTTATTTAAGCCGGACAAAAGTATTTATTCTTTCTTCCCTGGGCTATCCTGAAATCGTCCAAAAAGCTGCCAGGATCGGTGCGGCAGATTTCCTGGTGAAACCGCTGGACACCGATTTGCTGGTTGCCCGCATCCTGCGCAGTATGACAAAGACGGGGTAAGCAGGCAATTTTCGGTGATTTTCAGGCATATATTGGGGGTAAAAATCCATAGAAATATGGAAAATGTCATGTAATTTTGGGCGGATAAAATTTTTTACGCCATATTTAGTTATGCTTCACATTGCCTTTACAGCCTCCCGGGGTGGATTAAGTTATTATCTTGACGGACGTATTCCCTATGGGAACCTCAATGAGATGACTATTTCAGTAGCGCAGGCACAACTTTTCTTTTTAGCTTTCACCCGGATCATGGCCATCATCATCCATGTCCCTGTGTTTGGCGGTCAAAGCATCCCAAACCAGGTCCGCATCGGTCTCGGGTTTGCTTTAGCGCTGGTGCTCATCCCATGGCAGCCCCTGCCGCCATCTGCCCCGCAGATTGGTTTTATCGCTTACAGCCTGGCGATCGGCAAGGAGATCATAATCGGTACGCTGGTTGGGTTTGCTGCAGACCTGGTGTTTGGTGCAATTCAAATAGCAGGTACGGTCATGGGTCTGGGCAGCGGGTTCGAATCCGGCCGTATCTTTAACCCCGCCATGGGCGAGGCTGGATCGGCTTTTGACCAGATCTTTATCATCATCATGACCATGTTTTTCCTGGCGATCGATGGGCATCACGTGGTCCTGATCGCCATCCAAAAAACTTTCAGCGTCGTCCCGCTCAACGGTCCGCTCCCCTTCGGGGCCATGGATACGCTGATCCTGACCACCACGCAGCTGATCACTGCCGGCATACACCTAGCCCTTCCCGTAATGACAGCCCTGATCCTGACAGACCTGACACTCGGTCTGCTGGCCAGGGTGGCTCCGCAAGTGCAGGTATATTTTCTCGGCCTGCCGGTTAAGGTAGCTGTATCGCTCCTGACACTTTCGTTATTACTGGCTGTTCTTTTCCCTTATGTAACAAACCTGTACACGGGTATGGGAAAAAACATGCTTTCTTTCCTGGAGAATTAAAGAAGTTTGGCAGATAAAACTGAAGCCCCTAGCAGCCGAAGACTGGAAGAAGCCCGTGAAGAAGGCCGGGTTGTTCGCAGCCAGGAATTGAACACCGCCGTCATTTTGATCGCTGGTGCTTATTTGCTGCGCGGTCCGGGTGCTCAGCTTGGCAGCGCGCTGGGGCAGATGGTGACAGTATCGATCACCGAATTGCCACGGGAAGAGATCACCTCCGTCTGGTTTCAAAAACTGGCTTTTGATTTCCTGGTCAAAGTAATGCCTTCCCTGGGCATGATCATGGTCGGTATTTTATTAACCGGTGTGGCTGTCACTTTAGCACAAACACAATTCCTGTGGGCCGGTAAAAAGATTGGTTTTGATTTCAAGCGTATCAACCCGCTCGAAGGTTTCAAAAGAATATTTTCCAGTCACGGCCTGATCGAACTTCTGCGGTCGCTGATAAAACTGGTCTGGGTGAGCTGGTTTGCCTACAGCTTTTTCAAAACAAATTATCCCGAGCTGATTGCCCTGGCCGATTACGATCTTGGCACCGCTGTTTCCCGCTTTTTTACCCTGTGTGTTGACCTGACCATGAGGGTGGGCAGTATGTACCTGGTCCTGGCGGCTGCAGATTATGCATATCAGCGTTGGGATCTTTACAAAAGCCTGCGGATGAGTAAGGAAGAAGTCAAAGAAGAATACAAGCGGTCTGAAGGCGATCCGATGTTTAAGAATCGCGTTCGCAGCATGCAAAGACAAATGGCTCGCGGCCGAATGATGTCGAATGTGCCCAATGCCTCAGTCGTTGTCACCAACCCAACCCATCTTGCCATCGCCATTCAGTACAGTGAAGGCATGACCGCCCCAAAAGTGCTGGCGAAAGGTCCTTACCGCGTGGCAGAAAGAATTGTCAAACTGGCAAAGGAAAATCACATCCCGGTTGTTCAAAATATTCCCCTTGCCCGTGCGATCTATAAAACGATCGATATCGGCCAGGAGATCTCACCTGATCTGTATGTAGCAATGGCAGAAGTGCTGGCATATGTGTTCAAACTGCGCGGGAAGATGGGCACGCCGCCGCAGGCATCCGTTCCAGCACCTTCCCTTGGGAGTCATTAATGGCAGCTAACACTTCTCCAAACAGAACCCCGATCATTGTTGCGCTGCAGAGTTTACTGCGCTCAACAGACATCATCATGGCCCTCAGCCTGGTCATGCTGGTGGGGATGCTGCTCATTCCGCTTCCGCCATTCCTGGTGGATCTTGCAGTGGCTTTCAGCATTGCCATGTCGATCGGCATTGTGCTGCTGACCATGTTCATCAAGCAGCCGATGGAGTTCTCGGTTTTCCCGACCGTCCTGCTGCTGGTCACATTATTCCGCCTGGGTATCAACGTTTCCGTCAGCCGCCTGATCCTGATCAACGGCGAAGCAGGTCAGATCATTGCCACCTTTGGTAACTTGATCGTCGGCGGGAATTACGTGGTCGGTGTGGTCATCTTCCTGATCTTGATGATCATTCAGTTCGTCGTTATCAACAGCGGTGCCGGCCGTGTGGCAGAAGTGGCAGCCCGCTTTACATTGGACGCCATGCCTGGCAAGCAGCTTGCCATTGATGCCGACCTGAACGCAGGGCTCATTGATGAAAACCAGGCCCGCAGCCGCCGCAAAGCCATTGAAACAGAAGCAGATTTTTACGGCGCCATGGACGGTGCCAGCAAGTTCGTGCGCGGTGATGCGATTGCAGCCATCATTATCATGGTTGTCAACATTGTCGGCGGGTTTGTCATCGGTGTCCTGCAAAAAGGTATGGACCTGACCACCGCCCTGCAGACCTACGTCCTGCTCACCATCGGTGCCGGCCTGGCCATTCAGGTCCCTTCACTGCTGGTTTCTGCAGCCGCAGGTTTGATCGTGACCCGCTCCACTTCCGAATCATCCCTGGGTACCGAAGTATCCAAGCAGATTGCTAATTTCAATGTCCTCGCCATCGCAGCGCTGGTTGTCGGCTTGATGATGCTCGTCCCCGGTTTACCGACCATTCCATTTGCACTGGTGAGTATCGGTCTTGGTACAGGTGCATTTTTGGTCAACAAGGCCCAGTCAGACGGTGTACGCATAGAAGAGCCGCTGCCGCTGCCAGCCCTTTCCGCTGAACCGGAAACTCCCGAACAAATGCTGGAAATGGTGGTTGTTGACCCGATCGAACTCGAGATCGGCTATAGCCTGATCCCGATCATTGATGAAGATTCCCAGGATAACCTGCTGCGCCGCATCACGGGCATCAGGCGCCAATTAATGAGCGAAATGGGCCTCATCCTGCCGGTAGTCCGTATCCGCGACAACCTGCGCCTCTCACCGCAGGCTTACCGGCTTAAGATCCGCGGCCAGGAAGTAGCAGCCGGTGAAATGATGCTGGACAGGCTCCTCGCCATCCCCGGTTCGGATATTGATGAACCGATCCAGGGTATTGCCACTTCGGAACCGGCTTTTGGTTTACCGGCATTATGGATCAGTGAAGCAGAACAAAGCCAGGCCGAGCTGAAAGGTTATACCGTGGTGACCCCGCTCTCAGTGCTGTGCACGCACATCACCGAGATCGTCCGTAATTACTCTTCCGAATTATTAAGCCGGCAGATGGTGCAGGAGATGTTGAATCAGCTCCGGCAAAAATCCCCGGCGTCTGTGGAAGGCGTCGTTCCTGAAATGCTCAGCCTTGGAGATACCCAGAGTGTGCTGCGCAACCTGCTCCGGGAACGCATCCCCATCCGCGACCTGAGCGGTATTTTGGAAGTAATCGCCAACAATGCCTCCATGACCCGTGACCCGCATATCCTGGCTGAAGCAGTCCGCCAGACCATGGCAAATACCATTTCCAATCAGTATAAAGATGAGACAGGCACGCTGCATGTCTTTACCCTGGCCCCGCAGCTGGAAACCACATTGCGCACATCGCTGGTCTCCGCTGAAGGCAGCCCCGGGTTCCAGATCGATGCCGGCCTGGCGCAGCGCGTGCTGGTAAAAACCGGTGAACAGATGGAATCCCTGGCTCAGCTCGGGCATTTTCCTGTTATTTTGTGCCCCCGTGAAATACGGCTGGCATTTCGCCGCCTGATCGAACAATCCCTGACCAACCTGACCGTCATGGCTTTTTCTGAGGTTGGGCAGGGAGTCAAGGTCAAAGCTCACGGTATGGTTAAGCTGGATTAGAGGAAAAATTGGTAACCAAAACGTTTAGATCAGAATCAATGCTGGAAGCACTGCAGATGGCTCAAAAAGAATTGGGAGCCGATGCTATTGTCATTTCAACACGTGAAATCCCGGTCGGTCCCAGCTGGAACCCCTGGAAACAAACCGCGGTTGAAATTGTCGCTTCCGGTTCCAATTTTGCTTCTGAAACTGCAGCTGCTGCGCAGCTCCAGGAAAAAACCGGCACTGCTGCCCCCATCCTTCGGCCCTCAGCCAACAAGCTGGGTGTGGAATTTATTGAAGAAACACCTGAGATCGAATGGGTGACTGACCCGGTGATCCCTGTTGAAAAGCCGGCTAAAAAATTAAACCTGAACCTGGCGAATAAATCAAAACAGGCTGTCTCGAACCGGGAAATCGCCGCCCCGCCCGCAGTTTCAGCCCCGGGAAAGCCTGCAGCTGGAAGTTCTTTTACATCAGAATTGATGAAGTCCACTCAAAAAGAGTTGCTCCCTGTTACCAGGCCGGAACTGCCTGCCGGTCTGAAACGGATCAATCAGCAGCTCATCAGCCAGGGTGTGGATGCCGGCCTGGTGGAAGGTTTGATCAGCGTGGCGGTAGAAACCCTCAGCCCGGCGATCGTCTCGGAATACCTGGAAAGTAAAAAATATATCAGCCAGCTGCTGGCTTCTGAACTCAGAATTCAAAAAGATCCCATCACCAGCCTGCCGGCGAACATTACTTGTGTTGTTGGTCCAAGCGGCAGCGGAAAAACCTGCTGTACTGCAAAATTGGCACTCCTGTATCAACAGCTGACCAATAAAAAGATCACCTGGGTATGTGCCGATACGGTGAAAATGGGTGCGGTTGCTGAAGCCCGGACTTACACGGATGCCATGGGCATTACCCTAAAGCTGGTGTATGAGCCGCGCGACCTGGCTGAAATTGTCCAATCGATGGAAGAAAACGAATTGATCCTGCTGGATACACCAGGCTACAACCCCTGGCGTGAAGCACAGATGGTTGAGCTGGGTGCCCTTCTCACGGGTATCCCAAAGCGCTGCACTTTCCTGGCAGCCCCTTCAACCATGAAAGAAAATGACCTGTTCCAACTCTCTGCATCTTTCGGTGTTTTCAAGCTGGATGGGTTGATCCTGACCAAGCTGGATGAAACCCATCAGTTTGGCAGTGTTTATAACTTTGCCCGTAAAGCAGGCCTCCCCTTGAGTTTTTTCTCCTCAGGTAAAGAAGCTTCCAGTAATTTTGAGCAGGCAAACACAGACCGTCTCATCATGGCGTTGTTCGGAAAAGAGTGGAACAAATGACAACAGCAAACCCTTCCCTGACCGGTACGTCTAATATTGCTTCTGCGCAAAAAAGTGCAGGTAATTCAGCAGGCCGCGATTCTGCACATGTGCCGGCTGCTAAAAAAGCCGCCCAGGAGTCTTTCCAGCTTCCTGCACTCGTAGAACTTGCCTATACGGTCTCTGCCCTGTTGGTGATTGTCGTCACCTTGATTGTCGGTATTATCTCCCTGGCTGCAAAAGCGAGCCTGATCGACCTGATTATTAGAACCAGTGTTGCCATCCTGTTGACTGGCGGTATCTCCATGCTGGTTTCCTGGCAGGTTTCTCAAGGCGCATTAAAAGCCAGCATTGCTGAAATTGAAGAGGAAGAAAAAAAGCTGGCAGAAGAAAAAAACAGGAAAATTGAAGAAGGAATAAAGAAGGCTTCTATGGAACACTCCCTGGAATTTGATGATTTCTCAAATGAGAATGAGATCGAGGAAAAATAATCCATGGCAGTGTTGAGTGAAGAAGTTGATATCCTCAATGAATTTCTTGCGACACGTTCCCCTGAGCTCCGGGAGAGACTTGTGATGCGCTCGGTGCCGCTGGTTCACTACCTGCTGGGCCGGATGGGCATTTCGCAGGAAATGGGCACAGATTATGAGGATATGGCTCACCAGGGTTTGCTCGGTCTCATCGAAGCTGTTGACCGTTACGATCCAAAGTTTGGTGCCCGCTTCAGCACTTACGCCAGCCTGCGGATACGCGGCAAAGTACTGGATTATTTGAGAACATCCGATTGGATGCCGCGCGCTGCCAGGAAACGCACCCGCCTCATTCAGAAGTCCATCTCGGCCCTGTGGTCAGAAAACTTGCGCGAGCCTACCGAAAGTGAGCTGGCTGAGCACATGGGCATCAAAGTTGAAGAGATCCAGGAAGGCCTGTCAGATTCCAACCGTATCCTGGTTTCTTTGGACCTGATGATGGATGGCGACCAGGATGGCAATGCTGCCATGGATGGGATCAAAGATGATACGCAGGCGGATCCATCCAGCCTCATGGAAGAAAACAGTTTGATGACAGCCATGGCATCAGCCATACAGGACCTGTCTGAACGTGAACAGTTGATATTGTCGCTATACTATAATGACCAATTGACATTTAGAGATATTGGAAAAGTCTTAGGAATAACCGAATCCAGGGTGTGTCAGCTTCATGCCCGCACAATCATGAGCCTGAAAGAGATGATGAAAAATGAATAGTTTACCTAAAGTTACCCTCGAAGACTCCCTTTATGTTCTTCAGCTTGCAAGAGAAACTGCCCTGGCGCAAAACCGGCAGGCACAGGCCAGCCGGATGCTGCCTGTGGTCGATGAGATCAAAGGCCTGGTTACAAATTCTCCGCAGCAGCCGGCATTGCCGCAGTCGGGCGGAATGATGGGCCAGTCAGATTTCAAGACCCTGTTAAATGTCTCGCAGGAAAAAGTTAATGCCCCGGGCAGCACCACGTCCACCTCGTCAATTCTGGAACGCAACCGCCTGATCGGGGCCATGTCCAGTGCCGAGATGTCGGATGTGGATATAGCCAAACAATTCAGCATCTCCCGTGAAGAAGTTCAGCTGGTCCTGAATGTTCAGCAAAAGAAAGCCGCGTATGGAGACAAGCTAAGATGATAAAAGGACTTTATTCAGCCGTTTCCGGAATGGTCATGAATGCTGCCAGGCAGCAGGTGTTATCTCACAATATTGCCAACCTGCAAACACCCGGTTTTAAGCAGGTACTATCTTCTGTTGAAGATTTCATGCAGACCCAGGATGTGTATGACACAAAGCTGACCGCATCCACCGACAGCCTGGATTATCTTGGCCAAATGGGTCTCGGCTCACAGATCAAGCAGGAATTTATCGATTTCAGCCAGGGTTCCCTGCAGCAAACCGGCAATGCCCTTGATTTCGCTGTCCAGGGAAATGCTTTCTTCAAAGTGAAAACTCCGGATGGCGACAGGTACACCCGCGACGGCCGTTTTATCCGTGATACGAACAACAACCTGGTGACCGTGGATGGTTACAAGGTTCTGGACAGTGCTGGTGCTGAGATAAAGCTGGCTGAGGGTGAGGTCACCGTTGCATCGGACGGCACGATCAGTGTCAACGGGACAAAAGCCGTTCAACTGGGTTTCGGGGTATTTAAAGACCCGGCTGCAGAGTTAAAACACACTGACGGAAATTTATTTACCGGTCCGGCAGCCTCATCCAGCCAGGACACTGCCCAGGTGATGCAGGGTTTCCTGGAAGCCTCCAACGCTAATCCTTCCCAATTGATGACACAGCTGGTGGAAGTTGCACGCTCGTATGAAGCATCCCAAAAGATGGTTCAAAACCAGGATGAATTACTCGGTAAAACAATCGCCTCGCTCGGCCGCCTTGGTTAGTAAGAGGAGAATAAAATGACTTCATCTCTTTATCAAACACTCAATATCTCTCGCCAGGATATCCTCAGCAAGCTGAGCGACCTGGACGTGACCAGTAATAATCTCGGGAATATCAATACGGCAGGTTTTAAAACCAGCCGCGCCAACTTCCAGGAACTGCTGGATCAGCAAATGCAGCAGGGCACCAAGCTGGTCAGCACGCAGCTCATCACAGAACAGGGCGTGCTCAAACCGACTGAGAACCCGCTCGATTGGGCGATCGAAGGCGATGGTTTTTTCAGCGTCAAGCTGCCGGATGGGAAAACCGGTTACACCCGTGACGGTCAGTTCATGCTGGATTCGAATAATGAGCTGGTGACGTCTGCCGGGTACAAATTAACCTGGGACGGAACCATTACTGCCGGCATGACAAATATCAGCATCAATTCCGATGGATCAGTTTCTGCAACCAAGGAAGACGGGACCATTGCCGCACTCGGTACCGTTAAACTGACACGTTTCACCAACCCGACAGCGCTTGCCAATAACGGGAGCAATGTCTTCACTGAGACCGTCCCTTCCGGAAAACCCCAAACTGGAACAGCCGGTGCTGAAAATTTTGGCAAAATCTCCAGCAAATCGGTTGAACAATCCAATGTCGATATGTCTACCGAAATGACCAATCTTATCCTCCTTCAGCGTTCTTTCAGTATGTCGATCAAGGCTTTTCAGCAGACTGATCAAATGATCTCTGAAGCAATTAACCTGCGCAAGGCATAATGTTTTCACAAATTCAGTCGATAATAAAGGTGTGAATTCTTTATACCCGTAGGAGAGCCGAAATATGAAAATCGAAAATGCTGGTTTATCCCAAATTGCTTCCCATTCAACCGACAATACTGTCCGTGTTGAAAAGAAAGCTGGACAAAGTGATGTTCAGACCGTTCGCGGCGGGCAGGATCAGGCTTTGATGTCTGGGAATGGCCGTTTGTTGTCCAAGGCTCGTGTAGCTTTGAACGGTGTTGAAGACACCAATATGGATAGGATCTCCTCCCTGCAGCGGCAGATCGCCAACGGCGATTACACCGTTCAGGTAAAGGAATTAGCCCGAAAACTGGTCGCAAGGCTTTTTCCTGGCAGTAACTAAATTGAGGTAACCCATGACAGGTACGAAAGAATTCACAAATGAACGCTTGGAACTTGAAGAAACCCTGGTACGGCAGTTCAGGGCATTACAGGATTTAATTGCTTTAACAAAAAAAGAACGCACCTATTTAATGGATGATACTGACGGCGTTCTCCGCACGGTTGAAGACAAAGAAGTTCTGCTGGACAGCATGAATGTGATGGACGAAAACTGCAGGAATGCGATCAAGCACCTGTCAGACGTCGTTTCACCCCAGGTAGAACTGAAAACGATCAAGGAGCTGCTGCCCTTTTTCAAACAGGAAGATGCCAGGCGCCTCAAAAACCTGACTGAAGGGATCAACAGCCTCGCCAGGCAGGCACAGGATCTCAACCGGGCTAACCAGGCACTCGCTTATACAAAATTGGATTGGTTGAAAGCCACCCAGGAATTTTTGATCAGCGTCTTCCAGCCGGATACCGGCTACCGGCCTCCCAAAGGGGCTGCTTTCAACCGTGAGGCAACCGGCCTCGGTGTTGAGATAAGGGTATAGGAGCTTAACCATGCCTAACCTGACCTCTGGAATTGGAATTTCCCTTTCAGCCGTCCTTGCGCAATCGCAGGCACTGGAAGTTGTTGAACATAATATCGCGAATGCAAACACGCCCGGTTACCGGCGTCAGTCTGCAGTCCTTTCTGCAAATGTCATGACACCTGCAACAGGAACCGAGTATGGTACCGTCGCAGGTGAGCGCGGCGGCGGTGTTTCCGTATCCCAGGTACAGCGCTTTAACCTCCAGTTCTTCGATGCCCGTTACCGGAATGTTGCAGCCGAGGGCAAGAATTGGGAAGCCCAGAGCGGTATTCTTAATCAGTTTGAACCGATCATGGCAGAGACAACAGACTACGGATTGCTGCCAAAACTGGATGAGTTTTGGGCTGGCTGGCAGTCCCTCTCAACCGACCCGACCAACACCAGTTTGCGGGCCTCCCTGCTGGATAATGCCAGTAACCTGGCCAATGCATTTACGGTCCGCACGGCCAATATCACCCAGCTTCGCAACGATCAAAACCTGGTCGTAACCGATATTGTTGGACAGGTAAACTCGCTTGCCAGCCTTGTCGCAACACTGAACGGCGAGATTTCCAAGGTGATATCAGTGGGTGAACAACCCAACGACCTGCTCGATAAGCGGGATATGGCACTGGACAGTCTTGCCAACCTGACTGGTGCAGTTGCGTTTGATCAAAAAAATGGTGAAGTAACTGTTTCGATCGGCAGTCACGTTCTGGTTGTTGGTCATGATGCATTCAAATTGAAAACACTCACCAATACAACAAATCCTGATGTGCCTGTACAGGATGTTGTCTGGGAAGATAACCAGAAGCTGCTGCCTCCCAGCGGCCAATTAAATGGTGTTATTGAAATCCGGGATAACTTCCTGGTCTCGCAGCAGGCAAATTTAGATAAACTGGCTGCTGCCATGATAACGCAGGTGAACGCGATACACAGCACGGGTTACGGCCCCACAACCGCAGCTGGTACACCCAATAATTTTTTCACCGGGACAGATGCATCTGACATTGCTGTAAACGATGTGCTTGTTCAGGATCCTGGAAAAATTGCGACTGCAGATGCTGCAGGACAGATTGGTAATAATGCGATTGCAGTCAAAATTTCCAACCTGAAATTTCAGAAAGTGATGGGAACTGGAAGCTTGACCATGAATGAATACTATAACGGTGAAATCACCTATCGATCCCTGCTGACCAGCCGGGCAAACGATAATACTACTCAAAATAACATTGTAATTAAGGCTTTGAGTGATCAGCGGCAGTCTGTTGAAGGCGTGTCGCTTGATGAAGAAGCTGCCAATATGGCAAAAACTCAAAAAGCCTACCAGGCTGCCGCCCGGATGATGACCGCTTACGATGATCTGCTGGATACAGTGATCAATCGCATGGGTCTTGTTGGACGCTAGTCTTAAGGAGTAAAAATGCGAATAACCAGTCAGATGACAGTTGACAATGCTATCCAGCACATTTCGGATAGCCTTGAAAAAATGGATAAATTGAATTCCCAGATTGCCACCGGGAAGCAATTCCAGAATGCGTCCGAAGATCCGGTTAATGCATCCTTGAGTCTCAGTCTGAAATCAAACCTGCGCACGATTAATTCATTCGTAGATACAGCAGCAGTCACCGGTGACTGGATGAATGCAACCGATTATGCCATGCAGAATTTGCAAGATCTTGCGACCCGCGCCAACAGCCTGATTTTACGAGGTCTGAATGAGACCATGTCCGGCAAGGATCGTGCCACCACCCTGGGTGCTGAAATGAAAGACCTGGCTAACCAGGCGATCGATCTTGGAAACACCCAATCCAATGGACAGTATATTTTTGCAGGTTTCCAGGTCAATACCAAGCCTTTTGTCATCGAAAATGACAATACCCTGCCCGTTTATAATGATTACCTGGGCAACTCCAATCTTATTCCGCAAAAAGTCACATATAATGGCGATACAGGCAGCATGCAGCGCAGCCTTGGCCCGGAACAAACTGTTTCACTAAATGTGCGCGGAAAC
>CAZBRI010000021.1:0-16067 GCA_964494055.1 uncultured Anaerolinea sp. | reverse complement strand
TCCTCAGCCGTTAGTACCTTTTAATAAACCGCACGCTCACACCTGCCCTGCGCATTCACCGTATCCGTGAACTCAACCAGCGTATTGCCGATGAATATCTACCGACGAGTTATGATGGGGATGCCGTCATTCTCAGGGCCAGCGAGCAGCCTGCCGGCGCTAAACCCGACCGCACCCTCGGCTGGGACCAGTTCATCACCCGGGAAATCATCGACTATGAGATCACCGGCAATCACGAAAGCATTTTCCACGAACCTATCGTCGGCACCCTTGCCAGGCAGCTGCAGTCCAGCATTGATAACTGGCTGGAAGAAAATCCTCATAACCCGAAAAATTGACATAGTGGCCAAAAATTATTAAAATTAATCCTTCAGAAATACATGTTAAACCATTTATTCCCAATAATCTTTACCTGCTCAATAAAATAAGTTCTGACAATTTCCCATGGGAGTGCCTCCAGTAAATCTGGCTGATGGTCCCTGTCCGCATAATCAAACTGCACAAGCCCCTCAAGTGCCATCAGCTGGAAGTCACGCATCATTTTGAATTTCTTTTCCCCGGCTGCTAATAATTCTTCAAGAGGTATTAGCCTGTTGATGAAATAAACATCATAGAAATCCTTTCGCCTCCCCCTGCCTATAACAGCATCCAATTTAATCAAACCGGTTTCGACAGCCAAATCAGTTATTTTATTTTTCAATATAGGTCCTTCGCTTATAACAAGAAGAGTTTAATTTCCATTATTTGCCATTCTCTCCCAAATGGTTCAATGACTTACTGTCTCCGCGGAGAAATGTTATTCCAGAAAGGGGATGTTAATAAGGCCATGCTGCCTCTGACGCTCTCTGAGTGTCACTCACATCCAGCAGCAAGCACCACAACCTGAAACGCCGTTTAGGGAGGCGGTTCGAACCGGTTCCTGCCAGCCATTTTTGGACATATTCTTTTCCATATGTCCTGAACACCCAGCGAATTTCTTCACGGTTTCCGAAGGCTAACAATCGTTCAATCACAAGCTCTTTATCCGCCGCAGCATCCAGGGTGTTGAAATCATATTCCTGGAAAAAGCCTCTTGTGTCGGGCGGGATGGGATTCATAGAGTAATTATACAACAGCACCGATTTTGTGAGTTGAAGTGTGTATAGCAGCCCAATGATCAAAGACAAGCATATTTTTTTTGGCAATAAAACAGAAATGTCTTTTTCCATAATTTATTCCCATTGATAAATGCTCTTATAATAGAATGGATAAAGTACATCATTTAGATGATCTCACAAAACTATTATTCACTTATAAAGATCGCATGGCATAAAGAATCAATAACCGCCGGACCCTACCCATGACCCTCACCCTCGACCTCAATTCCCTGTTGAACCCATCCCGTGTCTTCACCCGTAACATTGACCGCATTGCCCATTCGAGTGATGCCTCCTTTTACCGGCTCATTCCGCAGGCTGTTGTCCAGCCGGATTCACTAGCTGAAATTCAGAAATTGTTTCAGTACAGTCACAGTCATCAAATCCCGCTGGTCTTCAGGGCTGCCGGGACCAGTCTTTCAGGGCAGTCCGTTACAGATGGTATCCTGGTCGACCTGTCGCGGTACTGGACAAGGATCCAGGTTGAGCAAAACGGCCAGGCAATCCGGCTCCAGCCCGGGGTTGTCGGCGCGCATGCCAACCGTGCTCTCAAACCATTCGGCCGTCGCATTGGTCCGGATCCGGCATCCATCGATGCTTGCATGATCGGGGGGATACTTTCGAATAACGCCAGCGGCATGTGCTGCGGTGTGCTTGAAAATTCCTATCACACCCTCAGCTCTCTCACCTTTATGCTGCCGGATGGCTCGGTTTTTGATACTTCAGCACCCGGTGAACACGAGCGCTTCCAGGCTGAAAAACCGGAATTATCACAAAGTCTGCTCGATCTTCGGCAGCGCATTATCTCATCACCCGCTTTGTTTGACCGTATCCGCGCCCGTTATAAAACAAAGAATACCACCGGTTATTCATTGAATGCCTTTATCGATCATACTCATCCGCTGGATATCCTGGCTCATCTCCTGGTCGGTGCTGAAGGGACTCTCGGTTTCATTGCTGAAGCTGTCCTCAACACCCTTCAGGATTACGGGAAAAAGTACACAGGTTTATTATATTTCCACGATGTACAGGCCGCCGGCCGGGCAATTGTCCCGCTTTCAGAGTCCGGCGCACGTGCCCTCGAGATCTTGGACCGGGCAGCCATCCGTTCGATCGAAATGCTGGACGGCGCTCCTTCAGACCTGCGCGGCCTGCCGGATGGCGCTGCGGCCATCCTGGTGGAGTATCAATGTCACACAGAAGATGATCTCGCCGGATTTCAGCAGGCTGCAAAAATGGTTTGTGCCAGCCTGAGTCTGATGTCTCCGCCCATCTTTACCCTGGACCCGCGCGAGCAGGCTGACCTGTGGAAACTACGCAAGGGAATTTTTCCCGCCATCGGCGCCATGCGTCCGCAGGGCACCTCTGTCATCATAGAAGATGTGGCCTTCCCAGTTGACCGCCTGGCAGAAGCCATTCTCGATCTTCAGCTGCTTTTTACAAAGCATGCCTACCCCGAAGGCATCGTTTATGGGCATGCAAAGGATGGCAACCTGCATTTCGTTATTACCCAATCCTTTAATGATGAAGCTTCCATTCAGCGGTACGCTGGTTTTATGGATGACCTCGTTCACCTGGTGGTCGATCGTTATGACGGGGCGCTCAAGGCTGAACATGGCACCGGCCGCAATGTCGCTCCCTTTGTGGCCGCCGAGTGGGGCAGTGACGCCTATGCCATTATGAGCGAGCTGAAAAATATCCTCGACCCTCTCAACCTGCTCAACCCTGGCGTGATCATCAATCCTGACCCGCTGGCCCACGTGACCAACCTGAAAAACCTGCCGGTCATTGAAGAAGATGTGGATCCCTGTATTGAATGCGGTTTCTGCGAATTGACCTGTCCCAGCCGGCATCTCACCCTCACACCCCGTCAGCGTATCGTCCTGCGCCGCGAGTTCGCCCGCCTGTGTCTTTCTGCCAGCGATCCTGTCCTGCTAACCGAAATGGAGCATGATTATAACTATTCCGGCCTGGATACCTGTGCAGTCGACGGCCTGTGTGCCAGCGCTTGCCCGGTGTATATCAACACCGGCAGCCTGGTGAAACGTCTGCGTGCTGAGAATGCATCGGATACCTCCAGGTCAATCGCCCTGAATGTCGAACGGAATTTTGGCGTGGTGGAGGATGCCATCCGCGCCGGTGTCGGATTGGCTCACGCTGCTGAGACAGTCGTCGGTCCAAAATTCATCACCAGTCTGAGCCGGATTTTTGAACCTTTACTGGGGTCCCGACTGCCCAAATGGAATGCCGCCGTCCCGCACCGCACCCGCAGGCTGCGGCACACAGGCCCTGAAGACGCTCAAGTCGTTTACTTCGCCTCCTGTCTCTCGCGCACCATGGGCGGACCCTCCCTTGATAATAAATCACCCTCTTTGACCGATGTATTCATCCAGCTCTGCGAACGTGCGGAGATTACTGTTCATATCCCGCAAGAAAGTCACGGCTTGTGCTGCGGAATGCCCTTCAGTTCCAAAGGCTACACACAGGCATACAGGGAAATGCTTCACAAAACCCTGGCACAGATGTGGGTCTGGAGCCGGGAAGGCCGGCTGCCGATCGTCATTGATGCCAGCTCCTGTGCCTATACCCTGCGTACAGCAGATAACGGCCTGGAAGGGGATGACCTTGCGACCTGGCGCAAACTGACCCTGCTGGACAGCGTCGAATTCGCCCGCGATTGGCTGCTGCCCAAATTGACCATCACCCCCCTGGCTGAAACCGTCATCCTGCATCCCAACTGCGCTCTTCGGAAACTAAACCTGGACAATGCATTGCGTGTAGTTGTTCAGGCCTGTGCTGCAACTGTCGTCGTCCCTGAAAATCTCGGCTGCTGCGGTTTTGCCGGCGACCGCGGTCTCCTGTACCCGGAACTGACACAATCTGCCGCAGAGCAGGAAAAGAATGAAGTCCTTTTACGCCCGTATGACGGTTACTACTCCAGCAACCTCACTTGCGAAATGGGGATGGCTCTCGCCACCGGGAAGCCCTACCGCTCATTCCTCTACCTGATAGAAAAAGCCTCAAGATAAAAAAAATCAGTCAAACACATGTGATTATATGTAAATAACCAATGGACCTTCGAATTTAGCTTCGAATATGATAGACTGAATCGAAGAAAACAATTTTTATTGGTAAAAACCGTTTTTTATTGTTACCTGGAGTTTAAAATGTCAAATATCACGACTGGATCACCAATTCTTGATACACTTCTCTGTATAGTAATATTTGTGGTTATTTTTGGTTTGATCATTATTATTCCAATGGGTCTGCTTGGACGGGCTGGAAAAGCTGCGAAGGCAAAAGAAAAGGAATTACTTAAGACGGGAATTCAAGGTGAAGCACGAATTATCGAACTAGGCGCGTCCAGAACTGGAAGATCTGATCAGAAGACACATGTTGCTCTTCGGCTTGATGTCACTCCAATTACAGGGGAGAGATTTAATGCGATAACATCCTGGGTTATCGAACCAATCCACTCGGCAGAAATTCAGGTTGGGAAAATAATTCCAGTTAAGATTGTTGATGTAGTGGGAAAAGGCATAAAAGCAAAACAATTCAAAAGTGTATTTCCACTTTTACCGTGGGCTCAGCTCTATTATTGGGAGCAGGAATTTGACGAGAAATCAATGAAAGCTATTGATGATGAGGACAGTTATAACTAACCTGGCTATATTGAGCTGATTGGAAGTGAGAAAATCGTATAAATCTTCACTATAAATCTCATTGGTATTAATCCAGCTAACCGGTTAATGGTTCTATGCAGAACCTGACTGAATTTTTGTTAACCTTTTAAATCCCATGGTCAGTTTAGCCTTGAATTCCACCCAATATGTACCTCTTCATCAAATCAATGGAATTTGAGCATCTGCCTGGAATTGTTTCAAATTGAAATTGACCAATTCGATATCTTCCCAGTTCGGGAAGCTTTTCGCCATCACTTCCATCGGCTCTTTACTTTTTATATACCAAAATGAATCTTGTTCCCTGTTCCAGGCAGGCAGCCATGATTGTACCGCTGCCGGCAAAAAAGTCCAGCACAATCCTGTTTTTCGGGAATGAGCCCAACGATCCGCTTCAATATACCCAATGGTTTCTGGGTGGGTAAGATGTTATTTCCCTGCCGTTGGCTGGTAAGATCGTAAGCAACTGGTTCCGGCCGGATTCTTTCCGCAGGTGGTTTTCTCCGGTCAGCCCAGCCCGGCTAACATGTAGTGGATGCGTTCCATTTCTACAAGGTTGAAAAAAATAATCTTCCGGATTCTTGTCGTGTACAAGGATGTAATCGTGTTTCGGCGCCGGCCGCTTCTTTTTGGAACCGGCGGTGTAATCGTAAGCCCGGATGATCTTTTTCAAAAAAAATTCCCGCCCGAATACCTGATCAGGAAAGATCCTGCAAAAATGAACTTCCCGGTAATATTTTGGAAAATACATTGAGTCGTTTGCTGAGAGTATCCTGTAGTCTTCCCTCAGCCCGGGTTCCTGGAAGAGCAGGTAATTGTCAAACACATCAGCCTGGGATTTCTCCCCAACCCAGATCGTTTCATAGCGCTGGCCCTGGAAACCTTACCTGTCTCAATTTTCAGATCAAACGGTCTTGATCTGTGTCCGGCTGGCTCCTTGCAGGTATTAAATGCTAGATCGATATAGTTCTAAGCTATCAATCCGGCCGGCATCTCATTCAGTGCTGTCTAATTATTGCCTAAGAAGTTCTTGCTTTACATGTGATTCTCGTTGGGTTATATTATCATTTGTTTAACCGCACCCCTTCACTAAAAAAACCTTACTGATTAATCTGCTGCAATTTTGGTTAATTGCCTAGAAGAAAATTTATTCTGTCATTTGAAATTTATTAAATACCTGGGTAAAAGTAAAAAGAAAAATAAGGAAAGATGACCAGGAATAGTGGTCAGCTTTCCTTTTAAATCGGGTTAATTTTTGCAAGCTTATTTAACGGTAATTGTACCTGTCATACTGCTGTGATTGCTGCAGTGATAGGCAAAAGTGCCGGCTTTGTTGAAGGTGAAGCTGAATTTTCCGCCTGCCGGGATTTGACCGCTGTCGAATTCACCGCTTGTATCGGATGTAACACTGTGTGCGACGGTATCATTGTTGACCCAGGTAACTGTTGTGCCGGCTGCCACCTCGAAAGTATTCGGGGCGAATGCCATATCTTTAATTGATATAGTATTATCAGCTGCGGCTGGCGCAGTTGTAGCTGCCGCAGATGCAGAACTGGGAGCGGGCGGGGTATGGGTCGCCTTGATTTTTTTTGCAGGTTTGGTTGCTGCTGCTGCGGGGTGAAGAAGCGAGCTCAAGCCCAGGTGCATGCTGCAGGATGACAGCATTATTGCAGATATGATCAATAGTGTTGTAAAAGTGATGCGTTTCATTTTTTATTCTCTTTTTGTAATAGGATTAATTTAACATATTTAATATACATCCTGAAGATTAATAATGGATGAAAGAATTGAAAGCAGTCTGCTATATTATGTCCATAATTTGTAAACTTTGCATTTGCTGCTGGATTTCTATAAAAAAACAAAAAGACCTTATTGTGTATTTTTATAAAACGATGTACAGTATATATACCAGTTTTTTCCAGCCGATAAAATAGATTTCTTTCTGAACCATTTTGGTAATTTTTATTTTATTTGGGGTTGGCTGTCATTTTTTTTTTATAATTTGCCGAATATATAATTGTAAAGAATCCAAGGAGAATCTATTAAATAAAAAGAATGGCATATAGCCTAGTACCAACCATCGATAACAAAAAAACGGTTTCATAATCCTGGCATCCCCCCATAAAAAACAACGTCTATCCAGGCTGTATATTCTTCAAATAATATTGCTTATTGTAATTGAATCTCAATTATGATATAGTTTATCTAAATAATCCGAAAAAAGATATTCTTTATTGGTACAGGAGGTCGTTTATGGGTAAGAAAATATTGGTTATTGCTTCGAATTATGGTTTGTGGGCTGAAGAATTGCAGGCGCCCTGGGATATATTAAAATCTGCAGGACATCAGCTTACACTTGCAACTTTCAGGGGTGTAACGCCTCTTCCAAGCAAAATGAGTATGGATCCAAAATTTATTGATCCGCAGCAGGGTGTGCCGATTAATCCTGAGTTTGTAGTCAACAGGGTAAATGAAATATTGGACAGCGGTGAATGGGATCATCCGATAAAAACAGGGGATGCCAACATGAATGATTATGATGCCCTTGTTATGGTAGGCGGCGCTGGTTCCGCACTGGACATCGCAGGTAACATGCAGGTTCATGACCTCATACTCAGAGCTTACAAAAGTGACAAAATTGTCGGTGCTCTTTGCTACACTGTTGCAGCACTGGCTTTTACACGTGACCCTGAAAATGATTACAAAAGTGTAATTTATGGAAAACATGTCACAGCGCATCCGCATGAATGGGATTTTGTGGGAGATCATAAATTTGATTTCGTGCGTGAAACCAAAACAAATCCAAATATGAAATTAACGACCAATGGTTTTGTCTTTCCCCTTCAATTCATGGTGGAAGATGCAACCGGTTCTCGCAAATTGGTAAAAGCAGATGCAAAAGCTTCCAGGGATCATCCCTGTGTAGTCTATGATTGGCCGTTTGTTACCGCTTTATCAGTTGAATCATCCATCGCTTATGGTAATAAATTAGCCGAAGTTCTCAAGTAAATTTCCATCTTATTCGTATAATTCAAAAATTTTAAAGGTAAATAAATGGACAATCAACTTCCCCCTCCAGTTATAAAAGTTGTTAAGCAAGCAGGATATGTAAAAATACATACTTTTATTTCTCCTGAGGCTTTCCTTGCCAATGCAACTCACATTATCGAAGGCCCAAAAGAATTGGTTATTATCGATGGGCAATTCGTTGTACCTTTTGCAATGGCATTCCGCGGTTATGCAGACAGCCTTGGAAAAAAGATTAACCGTGTATATCTCTCTCATGAACATCCGGATCATTTCTTCGGCCTCAGTGCCGCATTTCGAGATGTACCAGTTTATGCGCTCCAGGAAACCATTGATTTTCTAAAGGAGCATGGTGAAGCAATCAGGAAGGATCGTGCTGCTGTGTATGGCGGTTTTGTTCCAAGTTCCCTGGTAATTCCCACGCATGTTGCCAAACCAGGTACAGAGGTCATCGACGGTGTCACTTATGTAGTTGAAGTTTTCACCGATGGCGAAGTAAAAACCCAAATGGGAATCGGTCTTCCAGACTTGCAGACTTATATTGTTCAAGACCTTGTTTACAGCGGCGGCCACATTTATATCCATGATCTGAAGGATACAGTCGGCTGGATTAAGATCCTCGAGCACCTGATGGATTCGAACTACTCAACCTTCCTTCCCGGGCATGGCGATGTAGCCGATAAAAAGGAATTGAAGGCAAATATTAATTATCTTAAAAAGGCTGTGAAAATTGCCAGGGATTCGAAAGATTTCGAAAGTTATAAAGCTGCAATCCTGGCAGCGTACCCAAAGCGTATCGGACCGGCAATAATTGATATTTATGGACCGATCCTTTTTTCCGGACATTCACATTCTTAAGGCAGAAGGAAAAATAACATGGCTAAGAAAATATTAATTGCGCTATCTGAACGCGGATTCTGGGTTGAAGAGCTGCTCAAACCTCTCGACCGGTTGGACGCGGCTGGTATAACTTATGATTTTGTGGTTGCAACAGGAAAAACTTCACCATTTCCGGATGGCGCAAGCCTCGATGAAACTTATATTGATCCCCCGCTCGGACGGCCTGTAACAACCAAAGAAATGTCCGATCGCGCTAAAAATGGCGATTGGAAGAAAATGTTTGCCAACCGGATTGCCCTTACCGATTGGATGCCTATCAGACCATATCTTAATCAATCCGGTAAATATCTTGAAACACTGGAACAGTATTACACTGCCCGTGAGAAAGCCTGGAAACGGCTCGATAATTATGATGCATTATTAATGGTCGGCGGGGGTGGGGCTGTTGTTGATATGGCAAACAATAACCGGCTTCACGATGTAATTTTGGGATTTTATTACAGGAACAAGCCGATTGCTGCAGAGTGTTACACAGTGACGAGCCTGGCATTCGCCCGTGAATTGGATACCCGTGCTAGTATCCTGCGCGGTAAGCATGTTACGGGTCATACCATGGAATATGATTACACTGCTAATTGGGCGATATTTGCCAATGGCGGATACTACAATTTTGAAGCCCCGCCATTTCCACTTGAATATATATTACGTGATACGGTTGGACCTGAAGGCCAATTTCATGGCAATGTTGGGCGCAGCACGTCAGTAATTGTAGATTATCCGTTTATAACGAGCCGTTCAGTTGAGTCTTCGGATGAATGCGGTCTGGTATTAACAAAAGTATTAAATGAAGGTTTAACCCGATACGGTTGGTAATGATTTAAAAGGCAGTTTTGCTTCTTTTGGCATATCCAATTGTTGAAAACTGCCTTTATTTTTTTCTTTTTATTGGTATTGAATTTAGTTTTATTCTTTTATTTTATTGGTAGCCTGGAATATCATGATGAATGAGAAGTATGACATCACGATGATTTATTTAAATGGTCTGCTGAGGGATTCTGGCGGATATGCAGATATTAATGATGGCGAAGCAAATTTACGGGCATATTTGAGTGTCCTTAAAACATTCAAAGAACTTGGTCAAAAACCGTCTGTTGGTTTAGCTGCTGGAAATAATCAAACATCAGCTGGTATAAATTTCATTCGCAGTTGTCACCATGCAAATGGCGGATTTAGCCCAAATCCGGGATCTGATCCCGCTGCTTATGATACTGCAGTTGGATTAATATGTTTAAGTAACCTTGGCGAAAAACTTGAAAATAATTCCGGTTTGCTCGCCGGCTATTTGCCTGCATCATTGAAATTTATCTCGCAAAACGCTGTTACCCAATTTGATCATTTCATGCATGTTGCTGTTTATGAAGAATGTGGTTTACCCGGTCCAATTCCGGGTACAACCATAAGTTTTTTTCAACAACAGCTTCACAACAGTATAAAATCCAAAAGAATCCTGGATACAGCAATTGCTTCAGCATCCCTGCTTCGAGCCGGTATGCAGGTTGAAGATTCCCGGGAAGTAATTGATCTATTAATTTCCGGGCAAAATACTGGTGATGGGGGATTTGGTGAAGATGGGGTTTCATCACTTTTTATTACCTATTGTGTCCTCCGTACCTTAGTATTACTTAAAGTGCTTCCAAATATTCGGCGGCTGGAAACTTACCTGGATTCATTAAGAACGAGGTTTGGATTTACCGATATGATTGGCGGGAAAACAAGTGCCGGCGCGACATATATGAATATCAGCCTGCGTAATTGGATCAAGCAGCTGCAAGCAGTGCCTGTAAGTGCAGCGATGACCGGAGATGTTGAATATCTTAAAAAGTGGCTGGCAAACGGCGGTAATCCCAATCAATATGATGATCAGGGTTGGACAGTTTTATTAGCGGCTGCCTCTCGCGGCCGGTCGGATGTTGTTGACTTGCTATTAAACCATTCCATTCCAGGTGCGATCCATTCTGATCCCAATATACGTTTCCTGTCGGCGGATGCACTTCCTATTTATTTAGCTGGTCAGGCTGGTGATGTGGAAACTGTCCGCTTGCTGCTTAGAGCAAATCCGTCACATCTTCATGCAATCAGCTCAGTAAATGGTCATTCAGTTTTACTGCAGGCAGCCTTTTATGGAAAAGAAGTCCATCTCAGGCTCGCTAAATATATTCTTGATGGTGCTTCTGCAGAACCTGATGAATTATTAAAACTCTTAAGTGCTACAAATGTCAGGGGCTACAATGCACTCGGGATGCAGGATCTCTGGCATAACCAGAAGATGAAAGATCTATTATTAAAGTATTACCCGGATGACATGCAAAGTGAAAGAGGAATATTACTGGAAAAAAGTAAGCAGGAGTATCACACTCAGTTATTATTAAATATCTCTCCCCCTGCTGCGCTTACAGAAAAATTAATCAGTGACATAACAGAATATTTATCAAGCGAAGATCCATCGTTGATTGATCGTCATATTGATCTGCTGTTATCTCAACCGGGTCTGGATATTAATAAATTGGGTGGAGATTTACAAATGCCGCCATTAATTTTTGCAATCACCGGCGTGGATGTCGGCAATCCTTCCCGTGCAGCCAGGCGTTACAAGCTCGCGAAAAAATTATTACAGGCCGGTGCAGATCCAACTGTACGTGAAAAACACCCGATGGCTGTCGGTGCAGTTATCAGAGCTTCTGTATTGAATAATTTCGAGATTCTTAAATTGATCTCAGAATTTATGACTGAAAAAGATTTTGCCTATGAATTGAATGTCAGTCCGGGCGTCAACGGATTAACAGCTATGCATGATGCTATTCACCGGGCACTCACATCGCCTTTACCGGAGCTGGAAGGTCACCTTGCTCAAATCACCTGGATGATCCAGCGTGGTGCCCGGCTTGACCTTCCTGATAATGTTGGACAGACACAAATAGAGCTTGCCAGAGCTGCGTTGAGCGACAGCAGTTTCCCGGTTGAAAATTCCAGGGCTGTTTTGACTGCTGTCCAAAAAGCTGCCTTGATTTGAAACCTTTTTCCCTGGCTTGATCTGATAGTAAGTACGCATTGATAAATATTAGAAAAGGAATAAAAAATGACTCAAATAACACATCAAGAAGCACTCGCAATCATTGAACCTTTTTATAATCTCTTCCGGCCAAATAAACGTGATTGGCAAAGAGGGCTGGATAGTCTCGTTGATGATTGGAAATCGTATGATGGGAATCACACGTTCCGCACAAAAGCAGAAACCCGCCCTTTCCTTGAAGGCTTATTTTCAGTGGTGCCAAATATAAATGTTGTCAATTTGCAGATAACTGTTGAAGATGATTGGATCGGTGTTCGCAGTGAATTAACCGGTACACCGATCGGCGATTTTTTTGGCGTGCCGCATTCCGGGCGTTCCTTTCACATCATGGCAGTAGATTTTAACAGGCACCGGGACGGCAAATTGATCGAACTATTCCATTGCGAAAATTGGGCAATTGCGGTTGCTCAACTGAGAGGTGATGTACCGTAAAGGCTGATACCCTTTATAAAATATTATCGGCAAGGTTTGGCTCGTTATTAATGGTGAAGGTCTATTCTGGAGGCAACACAAATGAATCTTAATGGTAAAAAAGTAGCTGTTTTAATGGAAGGAGATTTCTACGAAAAAGAGATCTTTTATTATGAACATCGTTTTCCTGAAGAAGGAATTGAGCTTCATTTTTTAACACGGTTATGGGGACAACCATCCTTGACTTTTCTTGGACATGAACAGCATTATCCATTTGAAGTCCATGAATCTTTTGAAAATATGAGTGCTGAACAAATCCGCAGCTACTCAGCGATTATTGTGCCTTCTGGAATTGTTTCAGACAGATTAAGGTACACGGATGACGTGAATAAATTAGCGCCGGCTGTCGATTTTATCAAGCGGGTTTTTGCTGAAAAAAGTGTCATCAAGGGCATCATTTGTCATGGCATGTGGCTGGTTTCACCTGTTCCAGAGCTGGTTCGCGGACGAAAAGTTGTTGTTCACAATAATCTGATTGGTGATGCCCGGAATATGGGAGCAATATATACCGATCAGGATGTTGTCGTGGATGGAGACCTTGTCACCGGGAGAACCGGCGGTCATTGTCATATGTTTGCTCGTCAAATTATTGACATGATTTATGCGAAATCATAATTGTTTGTAAGCAGCCGACAAACGCTTTATTTGATAAGCCCAATAACTTTATTTGGTAATCTGTTATTTCCTGGATAAAAATGCCTAACTCAGTAAAAGAAAGTGGAATTTTCAACCAATATAAGACAAATTTTGATCTTTTCCGCGCAAAAGGTGCTGCGGATAATGTTCGGTTAAATGCCATGAGTGACGGTGTCTTTGCTATTGTGATAACGCTGATGGTTTATGAGATAAAAATTCCAAAAATTGCTGTCGACCGCATACAAATAGAACTTCCTTTTGTCCTGAACAGCATGATTCCCCAATTTTTAACAGTGATACTTGGTTTTTTTATTTTAGGAATATATTGGGTTGGTCATAATAATGTATTTCTACATGTACTGAAGCATGACCGGTTAATGCTCTGGTTGAATATATTATTTTTATTGTGTATGGCATTCATACCATTCACTGCGGCTCTGTTGGTTCTTTACGGTAGTTCGCAGGTAAGTTTAATATTGTATGCTTTGAACTTAATTATCGGGGGTGTTTTACTGGACTTTATATGGTGGTATGCCACTTACAACCGGCACTTGATGTGCGATACGGTACAGTCAGAATTAATCCGGTCATTTCATATCCGTATTTTGACTGGACCTTTCATTTACCTGCTTTCTATTCCTGTTTCTTTTTATAGCCTGCTGGCTGCAAAAGTGATGTTTGGAGCAGCAGTTATCTATTATTTGGTTCCTACGGCGCAGGATATTCTGCACCATGAACAGTTAAATCCAAATCTTTAGTCGTATAAATAATTGGTCGTTTTATTGTTATTTACAGGAGATAAAAAATATGAATAAATTAAATTTTACAGTTTCTGATACATTGGCAGGTTATGTACAGAGTTTCGATAAGAAATCCGACTCATTTACATTAAAAACCTCAGATGGGCGTGATTATTCGGTAAGACTGAAAACCAATACATATGGCTGGATTGCCAACAACCTGGATGAAAATCGTGTTTGGTGTGATGCTGAACATATCCGAAGCATGCTTGTCCCGGGCCGTTATATGTTCATTTATGGGATTTATTATCCCGAGGCCGGTGACCTGACCTTTGAAGCTCAATATGTCATTTATATGGGCGAGAAGGAAAGCACTTTTGGTTTTGAACGGCCTGATTGGTGGGTAAAGCAGATCATCTCACTCGGTGATTTTTATATTCGTGCTCAATTCGGAGATGGACCAGTTGATTTTAAAGAATACCGGACAATTATTAACCTCGCAGGTAAAAAAGAAGTGGATAATTTCCGGCAGGAAACAGATACTATTTCCCGGCTGGTATATGGAATGGCATCAGCGTATATGTTGACCGGTGAAGAGAGATTTCTAGAGGTTGCTGAAAAAGGCACACAGTATCTCCGTGATCATATGCGGTTTTACGACCCGGACGAAAAAGTGGTTTACTGGTATCACGGTATCGATGTTCATGGAAAACGCGAGGATAAAATCTTTGCTTCAGAATTCGGCGATGACTATGATGCCATCCCTGCTTACGAACAGATTTACGCCCTGGCAGGACCAATTCAGACCTATCGCATTACAGGCGATCCAAAGATACTAACGGATGCAGAAATGACCGTGGATCTGTTTGAACGGTTCTACCTTGATAAGTCGAATGGAGGTTATTTCTCTCATATCGATCCTATCAGCTTGGACCCTCGCAGTGATGCTCTCGGTCCCAACAAAGGTAAGAAAAACTGGAATTCTGTTGGCGACCATGCACCGGCATACCTTATCAATCTTTACCTGGCAACCGGCAACAAACGATATTCTGATTTCCTTGAATATACCTTCGATACTATTGAAGCTCATTTTAAGGATTATGATAACAGCTCATTTGTCCAGGAAAAATTCTTCGAGGACTGGTCATTCGATCAGACACACATGTGGCAGCAAAACCGCGGCGTGGTTGGGCACAACCTGAAAATAGCCTGGAACCTGATGCGCATGAACAGCTTAAAGGAAAAGGAAAAATACGTCGCCCTGGCCCGTAAGATTGCTGCAGAAATGCCAAAGGTCGGTATGGATACACAGCGTGCTGGCTGGTACGATGTCATGGAGCGTGTTAAGAACGGTAAACAAGAGTGGAACCGATTTGCATTCCATGACCGCAAAGCATGGTGGCAGCAGGAGCAGGGGATTCTCGCCTACCTTATCCTCAGAGGTACGCTTGGTGATAATGATTATCTGAAAATCGCCCGTGAGTCCGAGGCCTTTTATAATGCCTATCACCTGGACCATGATGATGGCGGGGTATATTTCAATGTTATGGCTAATGGAATGCCATACCTTTTAGGTACCGAACGTTTCAAAGGCAGCCATTCGATGAGTTTCTATCACTCTTCCGAACTTTGCTACCTTTCGGCCGTTTATAACAACCTGCTGATCTCCAAGGAACCCCTTGACCTATATTTCAAACCGCAAGCTAATGCCTTTGCGCGAAATACGCTGTTTGTGGCTCCAGATATTCTGCCAAAAGGCAGTGTGCGCATCGGGGATGTTTGGGTCAATGACGAACTCTATGCCAATTTTGATGCAGAACGACTGACTGTGAAGCTGCCAGAAACGAACAAGCAAGTCCGTGTAAAAGTTCGGCTGGTACCGGTAAAGTAATCAGCAGGTGAGCCGGAAATATTTATTTTCGGCTCACTTCTGTATCATCATTAATGTCAATACGGCTCAAATGGTGAGTGATTATTTTTATCATCTTATTTTTTGAGCCTTGAGGATAATGTATATGATAGATGTAAAGATAGAAACCATTAAATCTCCAGCTGGAACCAGCTTCACTTTCAACCTGATTAAGGTGATTGGTGAAGTGGATGCCACAAATTCAGTTGTTGTCCAACAAAAGGTACTTCCAATATCTCTTCCAGGGTGCCGCATCATTTTAGATTTATCGAAAGTATCTTATATGTCAAGTGCAGGCTTGCGCATGCTGCTTTCTTTTTACCGGCAAACATCATCCAATAACGGCCAGATTGTTCTGGTTGGAGTGACTGATGAACTGAAGGATACAATGTCCATGACAGGTTTCCTTGGATATTTTATTATTCAAGACACACTTGAATCAGGTATGAACGCTTTTCGTTCCTAAAGGTTGGCTGCTAATGGATATGATGGATAGAA
>CAZBRI010000020.1:0-16267 GCA_964494055.1 uncultured Anaerolinea sp. | reverse complement strand
CACCAAAAGCGCCGCCGTAAATACCTATGTCTTCACCGATCACGAATACAGAGGGGTCTTTTTCCATAGCCATGCGCAGGGCTTCACGCAGGGCTTCGACATAAGTTATCTCACGCATACACACCTTCCAAAATATTCTTTACATCCGGTTCCGGGCTGGCTTCACCGAAAGCGACAGCTTTTTTGATTTGTTCCTTGGCAGCATTCTTGCGCTGTTCGACTTCTTCTTCACTCAGACCGATTACCTTCGCAAAGCGCGGAATAGGGTCTTTGGCCATCCACTCCTTAACTTCGTCACGGGTGCGGTAGGCCTGTTTATCAGATTTCGAATGACCCTTCCAGCGGTAGGTTTCACATTCCACCAGGTAGGGACCTTTGCCGCTGCGGACATGTTCCTCGGCGGCACGCATGGCTTTGTAAACGGCTACCACGTCATTGCCGTCCACAGTTACACCGGGGATGCCGTAAGCCGCAGCGCGGTCACTGATGTGCGGGACATTGATGGCGCGTTTGATGGACATGGACATGCCGTATGCGTTGTTTTCGCACAGGTAAACTACCGGTAATTTCCAGATGGACGCCATGTTCAGCGATTCGTGAAAGGCACCTTCGTTGGAAGCGCCGTCGCCGAAGATGCACAGGGCCACCTCACCGGCTTTTTTGGCCTTGATACTGAGACCCACGCCCACCGAGATGGGCATATTCCCGCCGACAATTCCCTGGGCGCCCAGGTTGCGGGCTTCCACGTCAGCAATATGCATCGAACCGCCGCGTCCGCGGCAGTAACCGGTTTCTTTACCCATGAATTCTGCCATCATACGCATCAGGTCGCCGCCCCAGGCCAGGAAATGGCCGTGACCGCGGTGCACATTCAGCAGGTAATCAAAGCGGGGTTTAAAGGCTGCGGCTGTTCCAACTGCCACACCTTCCTGCCCGATGGAAAGATGCATGGTGCCATGAATCTTTCCGAGGGCGAACATTTCTTCAGCGTTTTCTTCAAAAGAACGGACAAGCAGCATGATATCCAGCAGCTCCAGGGCTTTTTCCCTGGTGAATACCCCGCCAACTAATTTTTCTGTTTTTGCAGCAGTCAAGATGACCTCCGGGATTTATTAAAACTTCATTAGAATTACATCGATATATTTTACAATAAACAAGCTTGCTTTCCTAGCATTTGTGAAAGCCATTCACATTTGTGAATGCTAGTGCGCCTTGTCACAACTGCCAATCTTCGCGGAAGGCCTCCAGGATTCCCAGGGCTGAGACCTCGTCGGTCACCAGGCAGTTGATCAGACCGGCACGGCAGGCACCCAGGATGGGCAGGGTTTTCATCTCTCCAGCGGAGATCCCCAGCTTGAGCGGGATGCGTACCAGGTCTTCGTAAACGATCCCCACCACGCGGTTGAGGATGGGGTTTTCAATCAGGCAGCCCTTACGGTCAAAGATAATGCCGCATACTTCTCCGGCTGCTCCTGCGGCTGTCATTGAGTCTAATTGGTCTTGAGGCAGGTGGACCGAGCTGGTCCAGGTGGATGTACCCTGGTCGAGAGCGCCGATTCCCACCAGTGCCAGGTCGATTGTGCCGGCTTCCTGCATGATGCGGGCAACAGTCTGGTCTTTCATCAGGGCTTCGCGGGTGACAGGGCTGTCAACGATGAGCGGGGCGGGGATGGTGAAGTATTGCCCGCCGAGGGCCTCTGCCATGGAGCGTGCCAGGTTGGGGCCGTCGATCTCGGGGTTGATGCTGCCCGAAGAGCCGATGACCTGGTAGACGCGGGTATCCGCCTGGCTTGTCTTGCGCAGGGCGGAGATGGTCTCAAAAAGGGCATTGCCCCAGGCAACCCCGATCTTTTTTGCCCCCTGTGATACCAGTTCTTCCACCAGGCGGGCTGCCATTGCACCGAGCTTGCGAAGCACCTGGCTCTGGCCGGTGCTGCCGCGCGAGAGGACGCGGACGATGCGCAGGTTGAGGGCCTGCTGCAGGGCTTCTTCCAGGTCCAGGCAGCGCAGCATGGGGTAATTGATGCGTATTTCGACGATACCCTGTTCCTGGGCTTCGGCGATCAGGCGTGAGATCATCGAGCGCGAGTAACCGATGCGCCTGGCGATCTCATCCTGCTTGAGATTGTGTTCGTAATACAGGCTGGCAACCTGAGCCAGCAGTTCGAAATGTTGATCGTCCAAAGTATCTTCTCTTTAATGAAGGTGATTTTATATACCTCTATTTTACTGCACATTTGTGAATTAGATTCACGAAATTTCAAGAATCACTATTTCGCGTAAAGAAACAAGGTGCGAAGAGAAGATCAAGGCTGTTTCAGGAAAGGTAATACCGCCCATACCCGAATCTTTCAAAATATTAATCAGCATGAACATCTCACCATTTCACCAAAAATCCCTTGCATTTTCCTCCCCCATTTTCGGTCTTTGAAAATGGGGGAGGCAGGAGGGGGTCCGCACTTGATCTTTGCCCTGGAATAGAACTACGCATAGCCCCAAGTGACGCAAAGACGAATTTTCCTGTCTTCAGTTGTGAAAAGCGTCATCCCGAATTACACGAAAAGAGCCGAATTACGCGAATAGTATGGATTTGGGCTGAAGCAATCATCTGTAGTAAACAGCAATTCTTGCACCTGTGTGTTCTCCAGGGTTCGGGGGATTGCTTCGCGGTGGAACTGCCCGGATATCATGCCGCCTGGGTTTTGGCAGCAAAGGCTGGCATGCGAAAAAGTGTACGACGGTGTTTATCGCCATTTCGGTATCAGGATATTATGATATGATTCATTAACAATTTTTGCAAAAATAGCAGACAGGCGGGTCTTCTAGCAACACCTGCCAGAGAAATTCCTATGTATTTGATCCTTCCCACCATCATCTTTATCTTCAGCCTGCTGAATGCCGTTATTGCGGCATTATTGTTTTTCAGTAAAGATGGCAGCCCTGGCAATCTGCTGTCATATGCACTCACTGCATCAGCCCTGGGCTCTTTTGCCTACGGCATGGAATTTTGGACGCCGTTATTAAATGATAAATTGGCCTGGATTATCCTGCGCTATGCCAGCCTGATGATCTATATAAACCTGATGATCCTGTGGGGATTTTATTACCTGGGTTTTCCGTCACGGCTGCGCTGGGCACTTGGCGGGCTGGCTGCCATCATTCCCATTATGACCATTTATTTCCTGGTATCTTTTCCGTCCAGCCAGATGATGTACCAGAAAATTTGGCTGGATGCCATGCATGGCATGCTGGTTTTCCAAAAGACCAATGGGCCATTTTACCTGTTTCCGCAAATCAATAATATTGCCTGGTACAGCCTGCTGCTCATCCTGATCATCCGCCAGCGCGGGACCAGCTCTAACTTTTACCAGGGACAATCGTTGATCATCATCGCAGGCTGGCTGACGCCGATTTGCGCGAACATCCTATACCTGATCAATATCCGGCCCTGGGGATTTCTCAACCTGGCGAATTTTTCTTTTTTCCCATCAGCACTGATGATCTGGTATGGCGCTTATCGTTACCAGCTGGTGAAAATCCGGCCGGTCGCCCGAAACATCCTATTTGAGCAGATGAATGATGCGATCCTGGTGCTGGATGGAAGCGGCAGCCTGGTGGATTTTAATCCGGCTTTTATACGCAGCCTGCCCGGGAGCATATCCTTATTTAATGGAAGCCTGCTGAAAGCGGTCCTGCCGCAGCTGGCAGAAGTGATTGATCGTTGTAAACATACCGTCAATCCAGATCGCAGCCTTCTGCTTGACGGTGTAAATTACGAGGTCAGCGTTTCCGTGCTGCATCTGGCTGGAGGTGAATATGCCGGTGACCTGGTCACTTTGCATGACATCAGCGACCGCCTGGAAGCTCAGCGATTGCGTCAAGAAGAAAACAGCCGGCAGACTGCCTGGCTGGAACGTCAAAAGATCGCCCGCATTCTGCATGACTCGATCACACAGTATCTTAATAGCCTGCTGATGCTGGCTGGCACTGCGAAAAGCCGGTTGTCCGCTGGAAAGGCTGATAACATTCCTCCTGTCATCGACCTGATCGATCAGAGTGTTCGGCAGGCCCTCAAGGAAATGCGCGAGCTGATACAGGAGCTGCGCATGGATACCCCTGATAATCAGCCGTTTGACCTGCTTCAAACCCTGCAAAACCGGGTTGGGCTGATCGGTCATCAGGATGGATTACAGGTCCAATTGAAGGTCCCTGAAAAGCTGCACCTGACTGCCGCTGAGCAGAGAGAAATATTTTATATTATCTTTGAATCGCTCAATAATGTCATCCAGCATGCAGCTGCAAAAACAATCCAGGTTAACCTGGCAGAGGAACCGGATCGATTCACCCTGATTGTAGCGGATGACGGATGCGGGTTTGATATATCCGTGGCCGGGAAGGATGGTCTCGGGTTGGCTAACATGCTGGTACGTGCAGAACAGATCGGCGGGCAGTTGATGATTAAGAGTGAAGCCGGCCAGGGTACTACTGTTCAACTAATGCTGCCGGGAAAACCGGTATCGGAAAGGAAGCTTTCTGTATGACTCCATCCAGTATTCTCATTGTGGATGACCACCCGATGATGCGGATTGCATTGCGTACATCGTTGGAAGACCATCCTGATCTGCAGGTAATGGCTGAGGCCGGTTCGATAGCGGAAGCCCGTGAGAAGATCACCGGGTTGATGCCTGATCTGGTACTGCTGGATCTCAACCTGCCGGATGGGAACGGTTTGGAGTTGTTGACGTTTTGCCGGCAATTAATCCCGCCTGTCAGGTGCCTGGTATTGACCAGTTCGGATGAAGAAAGGGATATTTTTCAGGCAGTGCAGGCCGGCACATTCGGTTACCTGTTGAAGGATTCATCGCCAGAACAGCTGCTGCTGGCAGTCAGGTCAGTGCTGGCAGGTGAGAACTATATATCTGCCCGGGCGACCGGTATATTACTCAACCAGCTGCGGCAGCCGCAGGCAGAAATAGATGAAGGGGTATCGAGATTAAGCCGGCGTGAAAAGGAAATTCTGCACCTCATGGCAAAAGGCACTTCCAGCAGCCGGATAGCAGAGAACCTTCAAATCACGGAAAGTACCCTGCGAACGCATTTCCAGCATATTTTAAAAAAATTGGGACTTCAAAGCCGCAGCCAGGCAGTCATCTTCGCGGTAAAAAACAGGTTGTAGGTGCAGTTCCGGAATGAATAATATTAACTTTTCCTCCCCCATTTTCGGTTTTTGAAAATGGGGGAGGGTTGGGAGGGGGTCTCGCTTTTGATCTTTGCCCTGGAATTGTTTCGCGCAAAGCTGGCAGGGACGCAAATAAGAGGTTTACCGGGATCAGTTGTGAAATAGCTAATCACGAATTACTCGAAAAGTGCCGAATTATGCGAATAGAACGTATAAATGTCAACATGGATGCTGCCGATTAGCGATTCGGGCTGAAGCAGTCTTATCGTTGAATAGGATAATTTATTGCCTAAAAGTGTTCTCCAGGGTTTGGGGGGATTGCTTCGACGCCATAAAAAAAAGGCGGCGGCCCGCAGCGGCATGGCGTGCTGGATGATGAAAACCTTTTGGCCAAAAAAAGATTTTCTTTGGGTACTTTGTGGGCCTTCGTGGTTCAATTTTTTCTCTAGAGCAGGGTAAAGTGCGGACCCCCTCCCGGCCTCCCACTCCCATGCAAAAACTGGGATTACACACAAAAAATCCAAAGGACGGATTTTTTGGGGGAGGAGAAACATTCCGCGCGGTCACAGACCGGATTTTTTTTGGTGTTTTTATTAATTCCCTGTATGGACCAGGATGGCGCGGACCAGGGTGCGGGTGCGGTAGGTGTTGGTGGTTTTGTCATAGCTGTCACAGGTCACCAGGGTCAGCCAGGGGGTGTCCTTGTGTTCCAACATGGTGTTCAGCGCGTACGGGCTGACGGATTTGAGCACTTCACGCACTTCGTAGGTGTATTTCACACCATCCAAATTGATGGTCACCTCATCACCCCAGCGCAGTAAGCCGAGGCTGGCGAAAATACCGGGTTTTCCATCAGCGTTGAAGACGTGACCGGTCAGGACCGAGTTGCCGTTCCAGGTCGGGTAAGCGCTGCCAGCCAGCCAGCCGGTGTCATTCCCCAGCCAGGCCAGGTTCCAGCCGTCATTTGTGGCAGGGATGCCGACGATCCTGCTTTTTGTTCCAATGGCTGGGATGGAAAGTTCAAGGTTACCTGCGCTGGTATACAGGCTGTCATCTGGCTGTTTTGGAAGACGCGTGACGATACCGGGGGCAAAGCCGGTATCGGGCATGGTGCCAACTTGAAGAACGGTGATGAGCACATTCCCGATCACACAATAATTGAGATTATCGCAAGCGCGATACGTGATGACATCAGAACCCTTGTAATTTTTATACGGGGTATAAATGATGCTGCCAATCACTGCTTTTCCATGAAGCGGGGCGGTGACGATCTGGTGTGATACCCAGTAACTGGCACCTTTGCTGAGCCTGTCATTTCTCAAAATATCAATTTCCACTGTTTTATAGGTTTCGACCTGTCCATAATCATCCATGGCGGATGAGTCATTATCCGCGCCATTTTTCATGACCGAAATGACAGCATCAATATACTGTTTTTCACCTTTGGGTGCCGCTGCCAGGATTCTGATCGGAAAGAAAGGTGTGCGGGTGATGTCAACAGTCGTGTTAACTAACAGCCTGTTATCCACTGAGATATCAAAGAATTTTGCAAGGGGGAACTTGTCCAGGTCTACCAGGCTAAAAACTGTTTCAGGAATGGATGAGACCAGGCTGCCTGCAACCGTGCCGGATGTATCCCCGTCGATCAGCTGATTGGCGGTCAGGCTGGCTGTCAGTTTGCCGGTTATTAGCGTTTCTGAAGTGACTGTGATTGAAAAACTCGTCTGGGTGATTTCATCATTGGCGTCGGTGGATTGAATACAGACGGCATATGAACCGGGTGGTGTAGTTCCCAGCCGTTCAAGCGCGTTGCCTGTGATGTTGAAAAGGGCATTGTCCCTGGCATTATCAGAATTACACTCAGAACCGCTGTCATTCAGCTGGTAATGATATATAAACTGACCCGATTCGGTATCCAGTGTTCCGACGATCTGCTGGTTAACAGTGATCGTGTTGTTGGAGAGCGTCACACCGGTTGGCGGGTCAGTCACATAGATGGTGAATTGAGCCTGGAAGGCGGCATTATTCGAATCGAAAACCTGGGCGCAAATACTGTATTCCCCTGCAGCTGTATCAGACAGCCTTTCCAGCTTGTTGTTTTTGATACGGAACAGGTCATTATCTTCTCCACGGCTTTCATTGCAGAAACTTCCGCTGGTTGAAAGAGATAATGTTAATGGCGTCTGTCCATCCGTTACGATCCAGGTTCCAACAACATCCTGCAGGGTGGAAACGGTCTTGCGGGTCAGATCCAGGGCTGAGGGCGGGTTGGTGATGTTAATTGTGTAGGCATACTGTGAGATCTCCTCCTCACCATCGCTGACCTGAACACAAATGTCATAGCTTCCAACAGGTGTACTGTCAGCACGCATGAGTGCGGTGTCATCAATGGTAAAGTATTTATTCCCGCTGGCATTCCCTTCATTACAGACCGGACCGCTGTCCTGCAGGCTGTAAACAAGCGCTGGCTGGCCGGCCTCGGCCGTGATCGTCCCGATCAGCTCATGATTAATATCCATGTTTTTATTGCTCAGTGAATCTTCAGTCAACAGCGGCGGATCATTAATAATGATAGAGAATGGCTCGACGATGATCCCCCCTTCGGCATCCTGGCTTTGCACGCAAACCCGGTATTCTCCTGCAGGAGTGTCTTCCTTACGCAGCAAACTGCTGTTAGAAATTTCGAAGAGTCCGTTATCAGCGCTGGTGTCAGCCGTGCACAGCCGCAGATCATCCTGCAGGCTGTAGGTGTAAGGAGCAGTGCCGGAAATGGTGCTGAAATCACCAACGGTTGTGAAGCTGGTGGAGGTCTTATTGTCATCCAGAGAGATCTGACCGACAACCTGCTCGATTGAGTCAGATTCGGATGAATTGAAATTGTTTGCCTGCCCGGAATAGACAGCATAGATCGTGTGGCTGCCGTTCTCCAGGCTGCTGGTGGAACAGGTAATCACACCAAACACTGTGCTGCCTGAACATAACGTGTCTGTGCCTTCCTTGATATCAACTGTGCCAGGTACATCGAGCGTGTGCGTGGAGGCTGTTTCAACCTTCACCGTAAAAAAGACATCTTCCCCGTTTGCAGAAGGGTTTGGCAGGCTGCTGCTGATGGTGGTAAGCGTGTCTTCCATGATCACATCATGGGTCTTCGTGCTGCTGGCTGAGTGATACAGATCACTGCCATTGTACGCGGCTGTGATCAGTGCTCCATCCGGAATATCAGAAGTCAAAGTGCAGCTGCCTTCACCATCTGTAAGGACGGCAGTGCAGGTATTCCCCTGGCCGTCATCGATATCTACAGTACCATCAGGCGTACCGCTGCCCAGGTCGTAACGTGAAACGGATACGCTGACATCGTAAGCCTGGCCGGTAAACGAAGGCTCAGGATCGATGGTACCGATGGAGACCACTGTCTCTGCGTGATCAAATGTGTGGGAAACTGCTGCGGCCGCAGAGTTGAAATTGCTGTCGCCTGAATAGCTTGCTTCAATATCGCGGGCGCCAACTTCTATTGGGGTAAATTCACACTGGCCGGCGCTGCTGATCAATGTGATGGTACACGTTTCAGTACCATCACTGATTTCAACTGTTCCAGACGGATTTCCGCTGCCGGGTGCTTCCGCAGACACGGTAACCGAGATGGTCACAGGCTGGCCGCTGTAGGAAGCCTCAGGACTGACCGAGTTGATCACCAGCTGCGTATCGGCTTTTTCAATCGTATGGTCATCTGAGGTATTGGAAGTGTTGTAATCACTGCTGCCTTTGTAAACGGCTTCAATGACCGCCGTTCCAACCCCTTCGGTGGCGAGCGTACAGGAGCCTTTTCCATCAACCAGTGTGATGTTTTCTGTGCAAGTGTTTGTCCCGTCACTCACACTGACCTCGCCGGAGGGTGTGCCGGTGGAAGGAGCAAGTGCGCTCACTTCTATTTCAATGGTGTAAGTTTCACCATTAACGGATGGCTCAGGGCTGATCCCGGAAATTTTTGTCAGCGTGTCCGCTGGATTCACTTCATGGTCTGTACTGCTGCTGGATGATGTGCTGAAGTTATCATCTCCGCTGTAAACAGCCGTCAGTTTGTGTGTGCTGGAGTCAGTATCGGCACTGGCCGAGCTCAGCTGACAGTCATTTTTACCGCTGCCGAGCGTGATCGTGCATTCCGCTCCTGCGCCGTCATCGATCTTGATGGTGCCGGTCGGCTTGCCGCTGCCTGGTGACTGTACCCCAACGCTGGCACTGACTGTGTACGGCTGGCCGGCAAGGGAAGGAGATGGTGAATGGCTGATGAGGGTGGTGATGGTTTCTGCCTGGTTGACGGTCTGGCTGCCAGAACCTGCGGCCGAAGTGAATGTATCACTGCCCGGGTAGCTGCCGGACAGAGTCTTATCCCCGGCGGTGTTTGACGTAAGGATACAATAACCTTCCCCGCTGCTGTCCAGTGTAGCGCTGCATGTTCCGGCAGACGTTTTACTGCCATCATCGATGGTAACAACTCCGGAGGGTGTGCCTTTCGTGTGTACGGCAGAGAAATCCACCCTGTACGGCTGGCCTGTCACGGATGGGTTTGTAGTTTTGGAAGTGATTGTCAGGGAGGGAATCAGGTTGGTGATGGTATGTTCAACGGTATCACTGGAGACGTCATAATTGGCATCACCTTCGTAGCTTGCGGTAATATCGCGGATGCCTTTTACGTCTGCCAGCAGGTCGCAGCTGCCCTGCCCGTCACTCAGCATGGCTGTACAGGTACTTTCCCCGTTGCTGATGCTGACGTTGCCGCCGGGTGTGCCGCTGCCGGGGATGTTGGAATTCACTTCCACCGAAACAGTGTAAGAAGAGCCAATCTCGAGCGGGTCTGGAGTGTGACTGATGATGCTGGTACTGGTCTCAGCCTTGTTTACGGTATGCGTCTCACTTTCAGTGCTGGATGCACTGAAATCATCGGTCCCCGTGTAATTGGCAGTGATGGTCTTGCTGCCGGCCGTGGTGGAAGTCATCGTGCAGGATCCTTCGCCATCGGTGAGAGTCAATTCGCAGGAATCGCTGCCGTCATCAACGGTCACAGTACCGCCGGGAATACCAGCACCCGGGCTGACGGTTTCCACGCTGACCGAGATCGAATAATCCTGGCCGGTAACGGTGGGATCGGTGCTGTCTGCAGTGATGATGGTTATGGTGCCTGCCGGCTGGATGGTATGCGCCTGGTCCTGGCTGGATGTGTTGAAATTGTCGTCACCGGAATAGGAAGCAGTCAGGGTAATATCTTTTGCCGCAGCAGAAGGCAGCTGACATGACCCTTTTCCTGCACTGAGCGTAATGGCTTCAGCGCAGGCATGGCCATCCGAGCCGCTGACGGTTACGGTGCCGGACGGTACGCCGCTGCCGGGGGCGGCAGCGCTGACACTGACCTCAACCGTGTATTCTTCCCCAACGACAGAGCTGACTGGAGTATTGGCTGTGATTGAAATGCTGCTTTCGGCTTTATTAACGGTATGGTCGCTGCCATCAGAAGAGCTGGCAAGGTAATTATCGTCCCCGTTATAATCGGCACTCACTGTGTAAGCACCAGGTTCCAGTCCATCCAGGGTGCAGGTGCCGGTACCGGAGCTGAGGGTCACATCACAGGTGCTGCCGCCGTCCCCGACCGTCACCGTACCGGTTGGGGTTCCAGTGCCGGGTGACACGGCTGCAACACTTACACTTACATCATAACTTTCACCATTGACCGAAGGTTCCGCGTTGACTTTGGTAATGGTAACAGCTGTTCCGGCTTTTGTAATATCATGGTTTCCGGTGACATTCGATGTTAAGTAATTATTATCGCCCTGGTATGCGGCAGTTAAGGTTATTTTTCCCTTATCACCCACCACGAAAGATGCCAGGCTGCAGGAACCTGCGCCTGCTGCCAGGCTGATGGTGCATTTATTGCCTTCACCGTCTGAGATCAAAATTTCACCGGTTGGAGTTCCCGCTGCAGGGGTAACAGGGCTGACCGAGGCACTGACCGTATAAGTCTCGCCGGTTTTCACTGTTTTTTCCGGATCTACACTGACAATGGTTGTTAAAGTACTGCCTTTATTTACCGTATGACTGGCTGTGATGCTGCCTGATGCGAATGGACCATTCTTTTCATACGATGCTGTCAGCAGCATGCTGCCGGCAGTCGTACTGGCCAGGGTGCAGAAACCTGATGCGATAGCATCGGAAGTATCTTCACCAGTCGGGATGAGAACCCCGGAGCAGGCTGTTCCGTTTGCATCTGTAATCACAACAGAGCCTGCGGGAATGGGAGAATTTTTAGGAATAGTAGCTTTCACGGTAAAGTAAATTTTGTATGGTTCTCCCGTTACAGTAGCAGCTGGATCGGCGGCAGTAATGCTGATGTGCGGGATCAAATACGCAAAGGTATGTGCCTTGGTGACCGGCGTGCTGACAGCATCGTAATTTGCATCCCCGCTGTATGTAACGCTGAGTGTGCCGTCAAATGGGCGGTCTGCCGTACTGGTACTGTCTGGAAGTGTGCAGCTGGCGCTGCCTGAAACAAGTGCTGTATCTGTGCAGCTGGTTGTACCATCCGTGATCGTAATGGTGCCAGTTGGTGTACCGCTGCCGGGTGTTTCGGCCTTGACTGCGGCTGTGACCGTGTAATCTGAATCTTTTTCAGACGGGTTTGGGTCATCTACGATTGTGATTGTGCTTGCGGCAGTTTGGACGCTGTGTTCAGTTGTATCGCTGGAAGTATTAAAAGATGAACTTCCGCTGTATGAAGCAGTCAGCGTTTTGCTGCCGATACTGAGGGATTTAAGGCTGCAGGAACCGCTGCCGCTTGTCAGTGTACCGGTGCAGGTCTGGCTGCCATCACTGATCGTCACATCCCCTGTAGGGTTGCCCGCGCCTGGGAGGACCGCAGCCGTGGTAAAGCTGACCAGGTAAGGCTGGCCGGTCACAGATGGATCAGCCGGATCGGCGGTGATAGTGGTTGTGGTGTCTGCCTTGTTGATTGCATGAGTGTAGCTGGAGGCTGTCGATGTATTGAACAGTGTGGAGCCGCCGTAGCCGGCAGTGATCGTTTTGTTACCCACAGTGCCGGCTGGCAGGCTGCAGAACCCGCTGCCGCTCGCCAGGGTGATCGTGCAGGTGTTTGTGCCATTCCCGACGGTCACGCTGCCGGCCGGGATACCGCTGCCCGGTGCTGAAGAAGCCACGCTGACGTAAATGCTGTAAGCCTGACCGTAAACGGACGGTTCAGGCGATGCAGAGGTGATGGCAGCGGTTGTAGAGGCTTTGCTGACGGTATGTGACACAGAGGCAGCGCTGGAAGTGTTGTAGCTGCCATCCCCAATGTAACTTGCTGAAATTGTTTTGGTGCCTGTGCTGACAGAAGGCAGGCTGCAGGAGCCGATACCGCTGGCCAAAGTGACTGTGCAGGTATTTGCTCCTTCAGCGACTGTTACCGAGCCGGTGGGTGTGCCGGTACCGGGGGAAACAGAAGACACACTGACAGACACCGAGTAGTTCTGCCCAATGACCGTGGCTGTGGAAAGATTGGATGTGATGCTTGTCTTAGAACTGGCCTTATTGACCGTATGGGTTGTTGTTCCGGAAGATGTAAGGTAATTGAGGCTGGCGGTGCCATAGGCCGCAGTCAGGGTTTTAGCTCCGGCACTTGTGGAAGTGAGTGCACAGGACCCGCTGCCGCTGGCAAGCACGCCGGAACAGCTGGCAGAACCATCGCTGACGGTGACACTGCCATCCGGGTAACCTGAGCCCGGGCTGACGGCGGCAACCTTGAAGCTGACGGTGTAAGGCTGTCCGGTGACAGAAGGGTCGGGGGTATCAGCCGTGATGGTAGTGCTGGTGGAGGCCTTGTTAACAGTATGACTGACTGTGGCTGCCGTGGATATGATGTAGCTCGTGCTGCCAGAATAGGCTGCACTGATGTTTTTTGAACCTGAGCTGGTGCTGATCATTGAGCAGGAAGCTGCTCCGAGTGAGAGAGTTCCTGTGCAGGTAACTGTTCCATCGCCGATCGTCACCGTTCCATCCGGGTAACCTGCCCCCGGGCTGACTGCAGCAACGCTGGCAGAGACGGTATAAGCTTCACCGGTCACCGTGGATGAGGTTAAGCTGGATGTAATCGCTGTTGTTGTGGATGCTTTATCCACGGTATGCGCCGTTGTAATGGATGAAGCCAGGTAATTGGTACTGGCGGCATACGCGGCTGTCAGTGTTTTAGCGCCGGCAGAGGTTGAGGCCAAAAGGCAGGAACCGCTGCCATTGCTCAGGGTACCAGTGCAGGAAACCGAAGCATCGCTGACTGTAACACTGCCGGAAGGTGTACCGCTCCCTGGTGAAACCGATGCAGCGCTGAAGCTGACCGTGTAACCCTGACCGGTTTTAGATGGGTCGTTCGAATCTGTCAGGCTGACCGTTGTACCGGCTTTTGAGATGCTGTGTGATTTTGCTGCGGCATTCGAAGCATTGAAATTGCCATCCCCGCCGTAGCTGGCAGTGATGCTCAGGGCGGCAGGGGTGAGAGATGGCAGGTTACACGTTCCGCTGCCGGATGAGAGGGTAATGCTGCATGTGCTGGTCCCATCCCCGACCGTCACGCTGCCGGTTGGTGTGCCGCTGCCGGGCGAAACAGATGCAACGCTGACAGCTACCGCGTAATTCTGACCGGTGACTGTTGCTGTTGAGAGATCCGTCGTGATGGTGACCGCAGTGGCTGCTTTGTTGACCGTGTGTGTCGTTGTTCCGCTGGAAGTGCTGTAACTGCTGCTGCCAGAATATGCAGCGGTAAGGGTCCTGGCCCCTGAGGTTGTGGAAGTCAGACTGCAGGAGCCTGAACCATTCACCAGGCTGATTGTGCTGGAACAGCTGACAATGCCATCCGAGACCGTCACAGTCCCATCCGGGTTGCCGCTGCCCGGGCTGACGGCTGCTACCGTCACGGCCACGGTGTAAGGCTGTCCGGTCACAGATGGATCGGGGGTATCGGATGTGATGGTTGTTGTTGTCGAAGCCTTGTTAACGGTATGACTGTGGCCGCTGCCTGCATCGCTGGATGTGTTGTAGCCGGCATTCCCCGAATAGATAGCGGTGATGGTTTTTGTGCCGGCACTGGTGCTGACCAGTGAACAGGATGCAGAGCCTGTGGCAAGTGTACCCGTGCAGGTGGCTGTTCCATCGCTGAAGGTGACAGTGCCAGCCGGGTAGCCGCCCCCCGGTGAGACTGCTGTTACACTGGCGGTTACCGTGTACGGCGCGCCGGTGACGGTTGCAGTTGAAAGGCTGGATGTGATGGATGTGGTGGTATTGGACTTAGTTACTGTGTGGGTGGTGGTTTTCGTGGCAGATGCGTAATTGGCTGTGCCGGAGTAGGCTGCCGTCAGGGTTTTCGGTGCACCCTCAGTAGTAGAGGCCAGGCTGCATGAGCCGCTGCCGCTTGTGAGCGTGCCGGTACAGGAGACTGTTCCATCGCTGACTGTCACACTGCCAGTGGGTGTACCTGCGCTGGATGTAACGCTGAAACTGGCTGTATAACTCTGTCCGGCAACAGATGGGTCATTGTTATCGGAGAGAGAAACACTTGTGCTGGCCTTTGAAATCGTGTGGGTGTCAGCCGCTGCGGTGGAAGAATTAAAAAATGAGTCACCCGGATAACTCGCGCTTAGCGTGACCGTTCCAGCAGCGCTGGAAGGAAGACTGCATGACCCGCTCCCGCTGCTGAGCGCAGCTGTGCAATTAGTAGTTCCATTACTGACAGTCACACTTCCGGATGGTGTGCCAGCACCGGGTGAGTCCACTGTTGTTGTAACATTCACTGTGTAATTTTGACTGTAAACTGAAGGTTCCGGGGAAACCACACCAATGGATACCGAAGTATCTGCTTTCTTTATGGTGTGAGTGAAGGAAGCACCATAAGAAGAATCATGAGCTGCATCCCCTCTGTATTTGCTGGTGATAGTTCTGGGTCCGAGAATCACACTTTTTAATTCACATGAGCCGCTGCCATATGAGATTGCTGCTGTGCAATAGTTTGTTATGGTATCAAAAACTAAAGCATCTCCACCTATGCTGGGTGATCCATCCGCACCAGAAACGGTTACGTTTACTTTATACTTCTCGCCGAAGACTGATGTATCGGATGCATCAGATGTGCTGGTTGTGGTCGCCCGGTCAAGTGCATAAGTTTTTGAACGATAAGTAATTCCACCCAGCGTCATAACCCATTTGTAAGCGAAATAATACTTGAGACCTGCAGGAAAAGGTTTTGGAAATGGCATAACATATTCATCTGCATTGAGAGTAGCGCCTGCTGATAGCTGTGGAAGCCTGGCATTACCGAGATCATCAGATGAAAAATTTGCTTCCTTTACAGGGTCTGTTGTCGAAACATCAACATAAGATTTCCAAATGGTTGTTTTGGCGGTCGGGAATTTAGGATCTTCATCCCAGTTGCTTTTGATATGACATACGATATGCGCATCGACTGTATTTGTATTATCAACCCAATAATAGGTGCACCAGGTATCAAAATGGGGTTCAGTACTTGATGAATAATAATAGGTAACACCGTTTTCCCAGTATGCCCGGGCAGGATCGATCCCGCCGAAAAAGGTTGCGTACAGCAGGGAAAGAAGGATTATGGAAGCGGTAATACCCTTGAGTAATTTCATAACACCTCGTACCAATTTCTTACCATAAGAATTGACCCAATTCATCAACTAAAAAGTATATCTGTAGAGTTAATATTGCATTAGTGAAACTTATCTGTAGTTTATTGTGAAACCTGTCATAAGAACCCGGTTCTTTAATAGACATTAAGTCTATAGCTGGTTAAGTGAAATTTTGATTGAAGTGCAGCCTGAAATTTGTTCTGATTTCTTTCGTCGGCACCAGTCTATTGTGCAAAAAAACAAAGTGGGAGAAAAGATCAAGGCTGTTCCAGGAAAGGTAATACCGCCCATACCCGAATCTTTCAGCATATTAATCTGCACGAAAATCTCAGCATTACACCAAAAATCCCGTCAATTTTCCTCCCCCATTTTCGGTCTTTGAAAATGGGGGAGGCAGGAGGGGGTCCGC
>CAZBRI010000019.1:0-17077 GCA_964494055.1 uncultured Anaerolinea sp. | reverse complement strand
ACTTGGAGGGCAGCCTCCTGGGAGAGTAGGTCATTGCCAAGAGACTTTTTCTATTATTAACATCCACCTTGTGCGCTTGCACGGTTGATAGTATAATTGTCATGTTAGCAAACCAGCCTATTCGAGACTGTTTTCCAGGTCAAGGAGTTGTGCAGGACCGGTAGATTCTTGTAGATGCTTTTTATTTCATCGAAAGATCCCCTTGCCTCGGCTGTGTTTGCTTCAGTCGAGTTTTTTGTTTGTATCCCCCTCTGGAAGGGAGGTGATTTCGCATGACGATCGTTGTATTACGTTCCAATGAATCGCAAGAGTCCTTACTCAAGCGCTTCCGCAAAAAAATTGTTAAGAGCGGCGTTCTCAGTACTGTCCGACGCAAACGCTGGTTTATTTCCAAAAGCGAACAACGCCGCATGGAAGATAAAAAAGCAATGCGCCGCCTCAAACGACGCAATGTTAAGGTCACAGAATAATGACCGGAGGTAATTATGGCTAAGGAAGATGATAAGCTGGTGGTGGAAGGTCTTGTGATCGAGGCTCTGCCCGGTACACAATTCAAAGTTAAACTGGATAGCGGTCATGTCATTCTGGCTTACCTCTCCGGTAAAATGCGCAAATTTTATATTCGTATTCTGCTTGGGGACCGGGTGAAGGTCGAAATGTCACCGTATGACCTCAGCCGCGGCCGAATTACTTATCGCGCTAAGAAGACCAGCAGCGGTGAAATAATCGAAGAAGCCATCGCCTAGCCAATAATAGTTTGAAAGATCAAGATGCCCCTCAAAAGGCATCTTTTTTGTTTGTTGCAAGAGATTTAAACTGGAGTAAAATTCTCTTATAGGAGAAGATTAAAATGATATCCAAACGCCTTTTTATAATTCTGATCTCTTTTGCACTTATAGTTAGTTCTTGTAATTTACCTTCTTCAAAACCCGCCCAGCAGACTGATCCCAATGCTGTCTTTACTGCAGCAGCTCAGACAGTTGTGGTTCAATTAACCCAAAATGCACTCCTAAACCCTGCTACGGTGGCTCCTCCTTCAGTTGAACCACCAACTGCCCCGGCCGCCGCTACGCCCATACCGTTACCGATCATCACAGATACGCCGTTTGTGATCACTGCTACAACAGCACCTGTCATCCCGACAGTCGGGTGTGAAGCCGCCCAATTCATCTCGGATATCACAATTCCGGATGGCACGACCATCGCAGCAGATGATAACTTTACAAAAACCTGGCGCCTAAAGAATATTGGTTCCTGTACCTGGAATTCATCTTATTCACTGGTTTACGATTCCGGGGATCATATGGGCGGGCCTTCCTCCCAGCCGTTGGCCAGTGATGTTGCCCCCGGCGGTATGATCGATATCCCGATCAACCTGCAGGCCCCATCCTCCGATGGAACATATATCGGGTTTTATGGTCTGAGCAATGGTTCCGGTATCCGCCTGCCCATAGCCGGCGGCTTCAGCGGCAGATCGTTTTCTGTAAATATTAAAGTGGGAAGCGGCTCATCCGGCGGCGGCATATTTGCCGTCACCAGTGTCGGGTTTACAGTTGATCACCCTGCCAGCTGTGCAGCCACGTTATTCAAGTACACCGTTACAGCTAAGATCAAGGCGAATAAGGCTGGTGTGGTTGATTACACCTGGATACGCAGTGATGGCGCGAGCGGTCCTGGAGACAGCGGTTCTGTGAACTTTACTGGTCCAGGTACAAAGGAAGTCACCACCGAGTGGTACACCACCGCAACTGTCTGGCTGGACCTCAATATCGATAGTCCAAATCATCAAAGGTTTGGCCGGGCGAACATGTCCTGTCCGTAGTACTATTGAGCCGGTGCTGTTTGCCGGCTCTTTTTTATCCTATGGAACTTTTCTTACTGGTTTTTCGTCTTAACGGTAAGCTATCTGAAAAGAGGAAGTATGAATCCAGCCATTAAATTATTTTTTATTATTATATTAGCGGCATTTTTGTTTTCATCGTGTTCCCTGATACAGGCCGATCAACCTGATGCCGCTTCCACTATTCAGGCTGTATTTACATCCCAGGGTGCAACCATTGTAGCCTTGCAGACCCTGGCGGCCAGTCACTTTACGAATACCCCGTCTGTTAATTTACCATTTCCCACCCTTGTCTCTATTACCCCGCTGCCGTCCGTCCCTTCGCTTACGGCAGCAGCTCAAAATATTCAGCCTTCCCTCACACCTGTCCCGTCACTGACCAGCATTCCATCCTTGACACCTATGGCGTCTCTAACGCATATCCCATCCCTCACACCCCTGCCTGCCAAAACTAGCGGGCCGACAGCTACCACCATCCCGTCTTATTGTAATGCCATAGTTTTTGTAAAGGACGTGACTTATCCAGACGGCGCATATATTGCGCCGGGGGCAGTTTTTACAAAAACCTGGCGTTTAAAAAATGCAGGAACCTGTACCTGGAAAACCACTTATAAACTTGTTTTTGTCAGCGGCGACAACATGAATGCTGCTGCGGATGTCAAGGTCCCATCGGCCGTACTTCCCGGAAAAACCATCGATCTATCAATCGAGATGGTGGCACCGCCGGATAATGGTATGCACAGCGGATACTGGAAACTGGAAAGTAATACAGGCAGCACATTCGGGATTGGGCTGACAGCTTCAGACGCCTTTTGGGTGAAGATCAACGTCATGGGTGTGTCAGATGTGGTCTATGATTTTGTCGGGGACTACTGCCTGGCAGAATGGCACTCCGCTGCCGGTCTTCAGGTTTGCCCGGGAACGGCAGACGACCCGGCTGGTTTTGTAAAAGTTGTCGATGATCCCAAGCTGGAGAGCGGTGAGACGTATTACGGTCAGGCATTGTATGTTGCCCCGCAAAACATCAATAATGGTTATTTCCAGGGAATTTACCCTGAATTCTCGGTACACAAAGGGGATCACTTCCGGGCGGTCATCAACTGTGCCTATGAATCATCCGGCTGTAATGCCATATTCAGGCTGGATTATAAGATCGGCAGCGGTTCAATTAAAACTTTCTGGAAATATACCGAAGTGTATGAAGGACAGTATTATTCAGCTGATGTCAATCTCAGTTCCCTGGCAGGCAAGTCGGTAAAATTTATTCTGACGGTTCTTTCCAATGGTTCTGCGGATAAGGATAAACTGTACTGGGTGCAGCCGCGAATCGAACATCATTGAGATGTAAAAAAGGCTGAAAATAAGCTGGCTGCAGTATTAATTTACGTTTACCTGGTTATCCGCTGGAATCACCTGATTCGGCCTGTTTTCAATGGATAGAAGGGATAAAAAGAGAACTTTTCTGTTACGGTCCTCTTGTTATTTATATTCTGATGCCTATTCTGAACTGACAATTATTGAATTTTAAGATGGATTTCCCTGCTCACTTTGTCCGGAATCTTCGAACGGCATTTGGTTCAAAAGCCGATGCCTGGCTTTTAGAACTACCGAATCTATTAGCCAGAGCTTTTGAAAAATGGGACCTTGAACCGGGCACCCGCATGCCCCTTTCCTATAATTATGTCATTTCAGCAGTTCAAAGCGGGGGCATACCAGTCGTCTTGAAGGCGGGGGTTCCAAATCCGGAATTTACAAGCGAAATGACCTCTCTGCGCATCTTTGACGGCGATGGCTGCGTCCGTCTGCTGGAATACGATCAAGAACTGAACATTTTACTGCTTGAAAGATTAACACCCGGGGTCATGCTGGCTGACCAGGCTGATGATGAAGCTGCCGCGCACATTGCCTGTCAGGTCATGCGCCGGCTGTGGCGTTCAGCTCCAGTAAATGCACCGTTAATAAACCTCACGGATTGGTTTACTGAGTTGAAAAATGTACGCTTGAAATTTGACGGTACAACCGGTCCTTTCCCCCGTAAGTTATTTGAAAAAGTAGAAAGTGATCTTCCTGCCCTTTTCTCATCATCCACTCCTGCCTGCCTGATCCACGGCGATTTCCACCATTTCAATATCCTCTCCTCTGAGCGAGGCTGGCTCGCCATCGATCCAAAAGGTGTGATCGGGAACCCGGAATATGACTGTGCCCCATTCCTGATGAACCCGATGCCAGGCTTCGCTTACCAGCCGGATGCTGTGAGCATTACTTCAAGACGTATCGCCATTATGAGTGAGCAGCTGGGTTTTTCACGCGAGATCATCCGTGATTGGGGGCTGTGCCATGCCATTCTTTCGGGTTACTGGGATCTGACAGAAAACGGCACAGGCACTGATTATGCAATCGCCTGTGCCGCTGTAATTCAAAACGCTGAAATCTGATGATCCAGTTAATATTTTAAGATGACAATTTCCGGGTCAGCCAGCATGATATCGGAAAATTTCGTCTGAGCTGCCAGGGCACCTCTCAGTTCCCATGTGCCATGCAGAAGATTCTCGCCGACCTTCATTCTCCTGCGCCGGCTGACCTTCAGCTTGCAGGCTGCCATGACAGATTCAATTTCTTCCAGCTTATTTTCACTGGCATTGTATGTGATCTCATATTCCCGAATTTCACGGCCCAATATATCCACCAGGCGGTCCAGCCAGGTAAATAGCCAAAGCACGCATAAAACGATCAGGGTGGATGCTATTGCCAGCCCGTAGTTGCCCAGGCCGACTGCCATCCCCAGCCCTGAAGCGGCCCAGATGGATGAGGCGGTTGTCAGACCTTTCACCCGGCCTTCAGTGAATAGAATTGAGCCTGCACCAAGAAACCCAACGCCGGTCACGATGTTGGCGATCACACGGTCGTCAGTAAAATCAAGCGAAAGCATGGTGAATAGTGTTGCCCCCACCGTGATCAATGTTATGGTCCTCAAACCGGCTGCTTTGGCATGCATTTCACGTTCCATGCCGATCAATCCGCCGATGCCAAGTGCAAAAACCAGTTTGATGATGTCCTCATACGGTAAAGCTAATGATAAATGCATTTTTTTACCTTTTTTGTGTCTGCAGAATTTTCTGCACTATTTTGTGCTGACCGTGTAATTTGCTTCTTCCCGTGTGAATGGGGTGGTCCCGCATACAACCAGTACCGCATCCGATAGATCGATATTAATATCCGCTGTCTGATCAGCCCCGACGGTAATATTTTGAACGGTGGTTGTGCCATTCTGATTGATCACTGCCAGGCGGAATGTCTGGGGAAGGACATTCTCAACTCTTACAAAGCCCTGGCTTTGCCAGCCGCCATCATCGGTTTCGAAATCAGTAGAATAGTTCACTGCTGCTACTGAAACATCATCCAGCAGGAAGCCTTCACCATTTACAGCAGCATCAGTAATATATTCAAACCGGATCTGTACTTTCTTTCCTGCAAACTGGCTGAGATCAACTTTTTCATCGATCCAGTCTTTTGTCTGGCCGTTATATCCCCAGCCGAATGAGTTGCCGGAAGGGTTGCTGTCGGTACCGGATGGGGTTTTAATGATCTGCCAGGTCTTGCCGCCGTCTGTGGAAGCTTCAAGGAAGGTGTAATCATAATCTGTTTCAAGATCGTACCAGGTCTTGAAGTTGATGGAGATCGGATCTGTGATGCCGCTGAAATCGAATTCGCGTGTCAGCGTCATATCAGATTCGTCGCCCTTATTCGACCAGAAAGCCTTCTTTCCGGAAGCCGGGTCGACGGGCAGGAGACCTGTTTGGGTAGCTCCTTCAAAGTGCAGGGTATTTGCCCCGCTGCATTTGAAATGAATATAATCCACACCGAACTGCTTTACATTGCGTGTGAGGGGTTTATTGCAATTAACAACAATGTCTGTATCACTAGCTTCAGATGCAGCAGGGTAATTATGATATATATACCTGCCGTCGCCGATTGACCCATCCAGCGTGTAGTTGGTAACAGCCCAATCCATGAATACATCATTCGATGTGATCGGCTTCCCGGTCACTTTATCAGTAGCATTGATAGATTTCAGGATATTGTCCACGCTTTCCATGCCATTCTGTTGGTCCTTCACCAGGGCCTTGGTTGCATCTGCACCAAATCTATCCAGGAAGTAGGTCAGGAAAAGAAAGGCCGAGCCGTAATGCGGGCCGTTTGTTCCGGGATCAGGACCCCAATCCGTCAATTGAACATCAGTATCAGCGATATATTCTCTATCAGCTCCGCCTGAATAGTAATTATTTAACAAAACTGCAACTTCAGAAAAGCCCTCATTCATCCAGGATGTTTCATTGCGATCCTGTTTCCAGTGAATCATATGCTGAAATTCATGAGCAAGAACACCATATGTATATTTATTGGAAAGCTCTGAGTTATCGGCATTAAAAACGAACATTTCGTGAGCGTTGGAAAATTTATGTGCATCAGGGTGAAGCTCATCCGGTGATGAGAAATAACCGGCGACAGAATCACCTATACCGCGGGCATACACCAGGTAAATATGGGGGTCATTGTCCACGCCGGGAGTCCACTCACTCCCGAAAAATTCCCTGTCGGTTGGATACATTTTTGTTTCAAAGGCATCCACCAGTTTCTTGGCTTCACCCTTGTCGTAATTGACACCGTCTTCGACCCAAAAATAGGCATGGTCTGTTAAATACATCAATGACGCCTTGATTTGGAAATTTTTTGCAGTATCAGTATTTGACAGGTTAAATGTTTGTTTTGCCCCAACCTTGTATGGTCCGCTGGGAAGTGTTTCTGGAATATTGCATTTTCCTTCAAGCCGGCAGGCAATTTCACGCGGATCATTGACCGGGACGATGCTCTGTTCCAGGGTGTGAATGGTTTCAGTTGAAATGGCTTCAACCGGAACCCGTGTGACTTCTATCGGTGTAGGAGCAGCTGCAACAGCTGTTGGTTCCGATGGCTCAGTCGTATTCACAGAGGATGCCTCTGGCGTATTGTAATAAAAATAATAAGCCCCCGCTCCGGTTGATATTAAAATGGCACAGCAGCAACAAAGTACGATCAGGATAATTATCAATATGCCGGTGACGGACGAAAAGAAATTTTTGTTTTCGCTTTCCATTTATAACTCCTAAAAGTTTACAATATTACACGAAAAAAAATAATCATACCCCACCTCTCATTAAAAATAAAGACTCCACTTCAGGAAGTGAAGTCTATTTTTACAAATTTACTAAAAATATTTACTGGAAAATCAATTTATCATCTGCCACATCCACCTTGACGGTTCCACCCTTGGCGAATTTGCCGCCGAGCAGTTCGACAGATAATGGGCTTTCAATGAACTTTTGTATGGCTCTTTTCAAAGGTCTGGCGCCAAAAGCTGGGTCGTATCCCTGCTTTGCAAGCCATGTTCGGGCTGCCGGTTCGAGTTCAATGGTTACATTGTATTCTTTAAGCCTGCTGCGCACATCCTTCAGCTGCAGGTCAACAATTTGTTCCATCTGTTCCACGCTTAGCGGGGAGAACATGATCACGTCATCTATACGGTTCAAAAATTCAGGCCGGAAGGCACCTTTCAGTGCTTTTTCGATCTTGTCGTGAGAAATTCGTTCCTCGTCGTCTGTGTTTCCCTGCAGGAAGCCCAGCGTTCCGCCTTTTCGGACGTATTCTGTGCCTAGGTTGCTGGTCATGATCAACACTGTATTCCGGAAATCCACCACGTTTCCCTGACCGTCGGTCATGCGGCCGTCGTCCAGGATCTGCAGCAGGGCATTCCAAACTTCGGGATGTGCTTTTTCAATTTCATCAAACAGCAGTACCCGGTAAGGCCGCCGCCTGACAGCCTCTGTCAGCTGACCGCCTTCTTCATAACCTACATAACCGGGAGGCGCACCGAATAACCGGCTGACGGTGTGCTGCTCGCGGTACTCAGACATATCGATCCGCACCAGCGCATCTTCATCATCAAACATGAATTCTGCCAGGGCTTTGGCAAGCTCGGTCTTTCCCACACCGGATGGACCGATAAAAATAAATGATCCAATCGGGCGGCTCGGGTCTTTAAGGCCGGATCGTGCGCGCCGGATGGCATCTGATATGGCACCGATGGCTTCATCCTGCCCGATGATATGTTCATGCAGGCGGGCTTCCATTTGCAGCAGCTTTGTGGCTTCTGTTTCCATCATCTGGCTGAGCGGGATGCCGGTCCACTGGTGGACGACATCCGCGATGTCATTTACATCCACAACCTCGTCGATCTGGTTTTCAGCTTCCCACTTATCACGTTTCTCATTGTATTCGGCAACCATGCGCAGCCGTTCAACTTTTTTCTGTGCGGCATGTTCATAATCACGCGCCAGGCCGGCTTGCTCTTCTTCAGATGTTATCCGGTCGATCTCTTTCTTCATGTCTTTCAGCTCTGGCGGCATGGAATACAGTGCTACCCTCAGCTTGGCAGCGGCTTCATCCATCAGGTCAATGGCTTTATCCGGTAACCGCCGGTCAGTCACGTAGCGGTCAGCCAGCTGCACGGCAGCAACCAGGGCTTCGTCTGAATATCGCACTTTGTGATGAGCTTCGTACCGGTCACGCAGACCTTTCAGCATTTTGATCGCATCCTCGGCAGACGGTTCCTCAACATAAATCGGGGCAAAGCGTCTTTCCAGGGCGGCATCTTTTTCAATATATTTGTGGAATTCATCCAGGGTTGTTGCACCGATACACTGCAGTTCACCGCGGGCCAGGGCAGGTTTCAGCATGTTGGACGCATCCATGGCACCCTGTGCAGCACCGGCACCCACCACGGTATGCAGTTCATCGATCATCATGATGATGTCGCCCTGTGAGCGCTGCACTTCTTCCATCACAGCCTTCAGGCGTTCTTCAAACTCACCGCGGAAGCGGCTGCCGGCGATCATGGAACCCAGGTCCAGGGCCACAACTTTCTTGCCGGCCAGGATCTCAGGTACGTCATTATCTGCGATCTTCTGCGCCAGGCCTTCCACGATGGCAGTCTTGCCAACACCGGCTTCACCGATCAGGACCGGGTTGTTCTTTGTCCGGCGGGAGAGGATCTGTATCAGGCGCAGAATTTCTTTATCGCGTCCGATTACCGGATCCAGCTTGCCTTCACGTGCCAGCTGTGTCAGGTCGCGGGAATATTTTTCAAGCGTGCGGTAGCGAGATTCAGCCTGCGGATCTGTCACCCTCTGCCCGCCGCGAATCTGCTGAATGGAGTCAAACACCCTGTCACGGGTGATGCCGGCACTTTCCAGGATGCGGGCTGCAGGGGTATTGCGTTCTGTCAGGATGGCGAGGAAGATATGTTCAGTTGAAATATATTCGTCTTTCAACCGGTTGGCTTCTTCGTTTGCCAGGTCAATAATTCTCTTCACACGCGGGGTGATGAATATCTGCCCAGCCCCGCCGCCAAAAATATTGGCTTTTGGCGTGGCCCGTAAGGCAGCATCCAGCCGCTCGGACAGTGAGGCTGCATTAACACTCAGGTTTTCTAAAATTTGCGGAATCACTCCTCCGGGCTGTTCTATCAGCGCCAGCAGGATATGTTCTGTATCGATCTGGTTATGCCCGTAGCGCTGAATTATTTCAGCGGCACGCTGGGCTGCTTCCTGTGCTCTTTCGGTAAAACGGTCAAATCGCATCATAATATTAAATCCTTTCGATTTTTCGAACACTGGAATTATAGCAAAAGCTGTATTTTCTTAATGAAAGAACGCTGTAAGAATTGCGTATGAGTCTATTGTATATGGATTTTTGATCCCTGTGAACCGGCAGCCATCTTCAATGGAAAAAGATATAATATAAATAATGACTGCCACGATCCTCGTAAATACACCTGCAAAAACCGGTAGTATAAGGCCTCTGAATCCATTGCGGGACCTGCCTTCAATCGCTGATCTGATCGAATTGTGTTTTTCATCCACCCTGGATTCTGACGGCAGGTCTTACATCGAACAAATGCGGCGCAGCGGGCGGGATTCGATCTTCCTCAATTGGGCTCCGCGTGTAATGGAAACTGTTTCCCTGCCGCTTTCCGGTTTTGTCTGGGAGAATAATGGCAAGGTCGTCGGGAATGTCAGCCTGATTCCTTTCTCAAGCCGCGGAAAAAAGATCTACCTTATTGCAAATGTTGCCACACACCCGGATTTCCGCAGGATGGGCATAGCAAGGCAGCTGACTATCGCAGCCATGGAAAAAGCTCGTGAAAAGAAGGCTTCAGCGATCTGGCTGCATGTTAGGGATGATAACCCGGGGGCTATCAAGTTATATGAAGAACTCGGTTTTGCAGAACGGTCAAAGCGAACTTCATGGGAAGCTGCCCAGGATATTCCGCCTCTTGATCTGGCCAACCGCAACATTAAAATTACTTCCAGGGAGACCCGGGATTGGCCGGTTCACCGCGTCTGGCTTTCCCGCTCATATCCGCCATCCATTGATTGGTACTATTCGCAAACCTGGGAACTATTCAAGCCGGGTATCTTGAATTTTATTTACCGGCTGATGCTTGAAGTCAATACATATCAGTGGGCTGGTCATCGCGGTGAAAGTCTAAAAGCAGTGCTCGCCTGTCAGCGGACGGGTAGGGGCGATCAGCTTTGGTTATCTGTTTCGCCGGGTCCGGACCAGGAATTGGTCACTGCCCTGTTGAAATATGGCCGAAGATATTTAAATCCATCACGCAGCCTCCAGCTGGATTTCCCGGCTGGCAGCCTGGATGATGCTATCAGGGCTGCGGGATTGACAGCCCAGCGAACGCTGGTGTGGATGGAAGCACCGGGGATTGCAACTTTTTAGTCAAGCTATCGTAAATTTAATCAAATACATACGAAATTTGTTGGAATGTGAGCCGTCTGTTCAAAACAGAAGGAAATTGCTTTTATATTCCCGGTGTGCTTCGGAAGACCGGAGAGGAGAGAAAATGTCCAAATTTATTTTACGTTTATTGATCAATACCGTAGCTTTATACGCAGCGATTGCTGTTGTTCCAGGAATTCATCCTCAGTCATCCAACTGGCTGTCCTTTGTTTGGCTTGCCCTGATCTTCGGATTGCTCAATGCCTTGCTGCGGCCATTCTTGAAACTATTAACCTGCCCATTGATTGTCCTGACACTCGGGGTATTTACCCTCTTAATTAATACCTTTATGTTCTGGCTCGCAGGTGTTGTAGGAACTAATTTCCATGTCGGTTTTATCGTTGACGGATTCTGGCCAGCCTTCCTTGGCGGATTGATCGTCACGGTCATCAGTATCATCCTGACCACAATTTTCAAGGATGAAAAGAAGAGCCATAAGAAATAAGACTGATGTTTTTAAAATAAATCGGCGTGCATTACATTCGATGCACGCCGATAGCTATTTAATTTCAATAGTATTATTTGTCAGCCAGGCCGGGTAACCCGCCGGCACCTGCAGCGGCTCTGACGGCATTCAGGCAGGCTTCGGCAAACACCTCGGCTGCGAATGCACCCACCAGGCTGACATCCGCCTTTTGCCGGCCGGTGGAGAGTGCAAAAATGGTATCTCCATCTACCATGGTATGCGCAGGGCGGATGGCGCGTGCTAATCCGTCATGTGCCATTTGTGCCACTTTGTTGGTTTCTGCCTTGGTCAATAAAGCATTGGTCGCCACGACCCCGATCACGGTATTCGAACGCATCGCCAGCCCTTCGATCATCCGGCCGGCATAGGTTTTCATTGTTTCGAGCGAATTTGCAAAGTAACCGGTTGATCCAAGCTTGATCGGCCCCAGGCTGGTGGACCTGGCACCGGCAACAATCTCGCCGCTCCCGGGATCAACCACATCCCCATATGCATTGACAGCTGCAATTGCACCTACGATCACCCCGCCGCCAATATCCATCGAGGCAGTACCGATTCCGCTTTTCATCGCGCCTGCATTGCCGAACATCTTGCCAACGGATGCGCCGGTCCCGGCACCGAAATTGCCTTCCTGCGGCTTTGCAGTTGAAGCCATGCTGGCAGCCAGGTAGCCCATTTCGGCCGTCGGGCGGATATCTGCCCGGCCGATGGCGAGATCAAATAAAATGGCAGCCGGCACGATCGGTACACGCGCCGCGCCGGTATTGAAACCGATCTTTTGTTCTTCAAGATACTTCATCACGCCGCCGGCAGAATCCAGCCCGAAGGCAGACCCGCCTGCCAGGACGATTGCGTGTACTTTTTCTACGAGATTAAGGGGATTGAGCAGATCCGTTTCCCGGGTGCCTGGTGCCCCGCCGCGAACATCCACCCCGCCGACAGCGCTTTTGCGGCACAAAATCACACTGACGCCGGTTAGCGCATCAAAATCCTGCGCCTGTCCAACTTCAATGCCCGGAACATCCGTTATCGAATTTGTCAGCATAAAATGAGCGGGGCAGGTTATTCACCTGCCCCATTGTATTCTTAGTCCAGTGCGTGGACGAGTTCGAGAAACTCATCCCATTCTTCCTTGAAGAAATGAACGGTGACATTTCCAAGTTCCACATGATAGGTGGTTTCACCATCAGGTTCTTCGGCTTTCCAGACGAGGTAATTCTCGGTTTCAGCAAGGGTTTCGGTGGTTGGTTCAGTGCTTTTCGGCATGTTTGTTCTCCTTGAACATTTTTTTCAATTATATAGCACGATGTGCTTAAATTACAAATTCAGTTCACTTCTTTTTTAATTTTGAAACCAATCTATTATAAATGATCTTGATCTGCTTGCGGATTGATTGCTCCGGAGGCATGTCATCCCATCCATCCCACGGGTCCAGGTCAAATAATTTACGGGCGAAATACCGGCCGATCAGCTGCAGGGTGGCTAACATCGGGGCAGCGATGATCACCCCCAGGATGCCAAGAAGGTCGAGACCGATGATGGCAGCGATCAGGACTGCCGCAGGGTGCACATTCAGGGATGTTGCCATGATCCGCGGCATGATGAAGTTATCAGTGATACCGTCGATCAGCCAGGCAATAGCCACTACGATCAGGGCATAAGACAACGGGCTGAGTCCCATCAGTTTAAAATCCTGGAAATAAGATACCAGTGCCAGTACGATCCACAGGATTAACGGTCCCACATAAGGTACAAAGCGCGCCAGGCCGGCAAATAGTGCCAGGCCCAGGGCATAACTGACACCCAGGGTGCTGAGTGTGACAAGATAAATAGCTGCGGCAAGTGTCATTACGATCAGCTGCCCGCGTAAAAATGAATTCCAGATCTGCGCTAATTTCAAGCTGATTTTTTGCAGGTCCTGCTGATACCCCGGAATATTAAAGTGAAGTATTCCCTGCCAGAAACCATCACTTTCAGAAAGGACGAAATAGGAAGCCAGCATCACGAACAGCGTCCAGCCTAACAGGTTGGCCGCTCCGCCCGCCAGGGTTGAAACCATGGTGCCTGTTCGTCCCAGCAGCGGTTCGATACTCCCCAGCATCTGCTGACCGATCAGGCTGAGATCGACTTTACGCAGATCAAATAGAAATGGTCCGACTGAAAACTCGCGCCCGGAGAGATCTTTTAAGATCATTGGTATATTTTTAACACTATCCTGAACCAGGGTGAACATGTTTTGCAGCTGCTGCACCAATCCCACACCGCTGATTGTCAGCAGGCTCAGGATTAATAGAACTGCAAACAGGTAGACTACTGAAACAGCAACCCGCCATGACATGTGCAGTTTCCTGGAGAGAAAATCAGCGATCGGGTTAAATAGGTAAGCCAGCAGGATGATGATGATCAACTGCGGCATCAGCCCCTGGAATTTGATCAGCAGCCCGGCCGCAATGGCAACAAAGGTGATGCTGATAATAATCTTGGTCGTGCCGCCCCATTTTGGAGATAAGCCAGTACTTTCCATCTGCGCCTCAAAAATAAAAAATTTATTGAGTAATTCTTCTTCTATATTTATACTCCGGTATCGGGAATTATGCATAATTATTTTCAAAAAATCTCGGGGTAAAATAACTGGATAAAAACCCATGCGTAAAATTCTCATCATTTCCCTGTTATTTCTAACAGCCTGCAGCACTTTCGTGCCTGCCTTGTTCCCGGTTTCTGCTCCAGCAGCAGTTCTGGATATTCGAACACACCCTGATGGCATGCTGTATGCCGGAGACCTGGTCAGTTTTGAGGTCATCAATCCAGTCCAGGATCAGACCAACCAGGGAAGTGTAAAGATCAGTCTGGATGGGAAAGTGCTCGGTGATGCCGCTTTTTCAAACTATGGTCTGGGGAATCGCAGCCAGGCAACTTTTTATTGGGTCTGGGATACCCGATCCATCAAGCCTGGCGATTACAAACTGACATTTACGCTGCAGCCCCAAAACATGCAGGAAGAGAAAGTTATCACGCTGTTGCCTGGGAATCAAATGCCCCCGCCGGGTGCAGGTGCCAGCTGGAAAGCCGGGGAATCTGCCTGCTGTGTCATCCGCTATGTAACCGGTACGGATGCTGAAAGAGACCTGGAAAAATTGAAAATTCTGGCTGATGCCCAGGCCGCTGATGTGGAAAAGCGTATGCAGGTCACCCCGAAACAAAAAATCCCGCTGGCATATTTTCCGAGAACACTCGGGCACGGGGGCTTTGCTTCTGAAGGTATTTACATTTCGTACCTGGATCAAAATTATGCTGGCAGCACAACGGCCCAGGTGACGCATCACGAAATGGTGCACTGGTTTGATGGGCAGCTGGGCGGCAGTCTGAGGCCATCGATGATGCAGGAAGGGCTGGCAGTTTACTTGAGCGGCGGTCACTTCAAACCGGAGCCGCTAATTCCCCGTGCAGCTGCGCTTTTGGATCTTGGCTGGTATATACCTCTGAGGACACTGGTGGATTCATTTTATACCCAGCAGCATGAGATTGGGTATGCTGAGGCGGGTGCTTTTATTGCCTACCTTGTGAATGTTCACGGCTGGGATGGATTCAACTCTTTTTACCGGAGTATTCAGCCGGCTGCAGATGGAAAGGAATCCTCCGCCCTGGACAATGCGCTGCAGAAAGAATTTCATCAATCACTCACTCAGCTTGAGACTAGCTACAAGGAATACTTACAAAATCAAGCCTTCCAGGATGAGGACCGGCAGGACCTGCAAACAACAGTTGCTTTTTATAATGCTGTCCGCCGATACGAATCGCTGCTGGATCCTTCGGCATATTTTTTGTACGCCTGGCTGCCAGATGTGAAGAGGATGCAGAATGAAAATATCACCGCCGATTTTTCCCGTCATCCAATGTCTATAACCAACACCATGTTCGAAAATTTATTGATACAGGGAAACAAAGACCTGCTGACAGGTGACTTAAAAGCGGCTGATAGGGTGATAAGCCTTGTGAACAGCCTGCTTGATTTTTATGAGAAATCCCATTAATTACCCTGGTATGTGTGAAAATAAATATCAATTAATAAAAAAAACGGGCGTCCGATTTTCCGGAAGCCCGTTTTTAATTTATTTTGTTTTATCCGCAGGAGCCGCCGAAGAGGAACCCAAAATATGTGCACCACAAATTGTTCGAGTCAATATAATAAATTAAGCCGATACAGGTGCAGATAATGCATAGCAAGATCACAGCCAAGATGATGACCAGCATTTTATTGTTACCGGCTTTTGCTGGCTGAACAGAGGCTGAGTAATCCGGCCCGGAAGGAACATTACCGGCGTAGGATGGCTTGGCTTCGGGCTGTACAGCCGGCTTTACAGGTTGAACGGGTACCGCTGTCTGTTTCACCGCAGCCGGAATATTGTTGGAAATCATGGTGGCATTCGGGTCGATCTGTACCAGTGTTTCGTACATCAAGCTGATATGTTCGCCAAGTGATATTGTTTCACCGGGTTGGAGAACATGCTGACCGGTCAGTCTCTGTCCGTTTAAAAATGTGCCGTTGGTGGAACCAAGATCAGTAACAACGTATTTGCCGCCCTGGAACATCAATTGTGTGTGTTTCCGGGAGACCTCCGCATCGTTGATGACAATGGCGTTATCTGCTTCCCGGCCAATGGTGATCACATCACCTTCCAGCGGGAATATTTTTCCAGGGTTTGGCCCGGATTGAACAACGAGTTGGTATTGTGCTGTCATTACTCCTCCAGAATCGATCAATAAAATAAGGCGATTTTTTTAGTTTACTTATTTTAATCCAAAAAGTCAAATAACTGGTGTTTCACCTGGAAATTAAACAATTCAGATAAAGACTGTACAGTTATCTTTTTGATCATTTTCATTTCAGGCGTTTCAGGAAAAATATCTTCAAGGGATACGAAGGGTCCTTCAATTTGCGGGTGTTCATGCAGCGATTCAATCAGTTCCATATCCGGGTTGATATTCAGTGTAAATCCCTGCCGGGTGATACCATCCGGTCCGATGATGAGATCGACTTCAGCGATTTTCCCCGGTTTCTTCAGGTCTTCAGGCCGGCAGCGGGGACATCGTGAAGCGACATTCGCCTGCAGCCACACCCCGGGTTTGCCGGGAATCTGTCCGGCAGCCAGCCCGAGCCTGCTCAGTACCAGGATCAGCATCTCCTCAATTTTTCGGGACAATTCATTGGCGTTTTTATCCCCGGCTGGTATGACCAGCAGCCCGCGCAGCTGACCCGGTCCAACTACAAGATTGCCCGGGGTGTTTTCAACCCGTTCAATCTGCAAATCCGGTTTGGGCTGCTCCAGCTTATTGCCTGGCAGCTGGTTGTCTGATATCTCCGGTTTCATGAGTTGTGCCAGGGCAGGTTCAAATAAAACAAAGCAGCCTGGGCGTATCCCGCCTGCAGCCTCATCCGCCAGCCGGTTTTGGATGCGGAGTAATGTATGAATCTCAAGGCTGCCGGTTTCAAAAACCTGGCAGGTCATTGGCTGGCTCAGCTTAGCGTCCACAGGGTTAAAATGCAGGCTTTTTGATCAATCACCGAAAACACGGCGGTACAGGTCAGATTCCAGGATGTGATTGGGATCTGTCCTGTTTTTCAGGGCTTTGAACCTGGCGACAGTTTCAGCTCCCAGGAATTGCAGGGCGGTTTCTGCACTGGTTTCGCTGTTCTTCGCAAAATAGAACCGGCCGCCCGCATCCAGAACGATCTTATCAAAATCTTGCAGCATTTTGTGCATGCGTGACCGTGACATGGCGGTGACTTTGAAATCCAATGCAAGTGAGAAGCCATCTACGGCATGCGTAAGCAGATCGGAAGAGCACACGTCTGAACTCCAGTCACCTGAAGCTATCTC
>CAZBRI010000018.1:0-17148 GCA_964494055.1 uncultured Anaerolinea sp. | reverse complement strand
GTGTTGGATGCGATGTTTGCCGAATATAGGCGCTTGACTGAGCTTGGTGATGATGTGACAGCTGCCAAATATTTGTTGTACGGGATCCGGCTGGATACAAGCGGGAGCCTGAGGGATGAGTCTGTGACCCCACTGGGCGATCCAGCACTGGATCTTGGTGTCAATCCACGGCTCGTTTTTAATGTCAGGAAATCCCTGGATTCAGCCTGGGAAAACTGGGATCTGAATGAAAAATGGAAGTCAATTGCCAGGCATTATTGTCAGAATGTTAAAATAGTTGTATCCGGAGGTTTTGCTCCTGATAAGATCCGCCGCTTTGAAAAATTAGGAGTACCTGTTGATATTTATGCGGTTGGTTCTTATCTTTTCAATAATAATGGGGCAACCGTTACAGATTTTACAGCAGATGTAGTCAGGGTAAAAATCCACGGGGAGTGGGTCGATATGGCTAAGGTAGGAAGAAAATCGCTGGAAAATTCACATTTGGAACGTGTGTGGTAAAAAGAAATTTTTAACTTCAATAAAAAATCCGGGTGAAGCGGTCACCCGGATTTTTTATTAAGAATTGCGTTAACTCTATTCAATAATTGGTCAATAGTAAAGGGTTTGACAATATAATCATCTGCTCCAGAAGCGTATCCCATTGCAATTTCATTTTCTAAGCCTTTGGCTGAAACAAAGGCGACTGGAATTTTTGAGAGTTCAGGATCATTTTTTATAATCCTGCAAGCGTCATAACCGGTCATGACAGGCATTCTGACATCCAGCAGTATCAGGTCTGGTTGTTTTGTTTTGCTGAGTTCACATGCGGTTTGACCGTTATCCGCTTCGAATACTTCATATCCAGCGAATCGCAGCATGAAGGCAATCATTTCCCGAACATCGGTTTCATCTTCTGCAATGACTATTTTTGCCATGTTACCTCCATGGAGTTTTACCCGTGATTGATTTGATCCAAAAATAATGAATAAATTTTTAATGTGTGGCAGCTAAGCAGTCGTTATTGTTGAAACCTGAAAATGGTTAAGCTGGCGATTTTTGGACAAACAAAGAAAATCTTAAAAAAAGAAAAATATAAATCAGCTCATTATTCAACGAAGACACAAACAAAAAATTTAAATTGTTTTTTTTATTCCTGCACAATTGACACTGGAAAAGCTGCAAAGAATAAAAGAGTTAATTGAATTATATCCATTAATTAAATCCGAATAATCCGCGCATAATCCTTAATTTTGTAAATAATGAAATTTGAGGGTTATATGAGTTGATTTATACCAGCTGCCTCCCCCATATCTCCTATATCGTGAAAACCTTTCGAAAGTGTAAACAAAAACGCCTTATTTTTCTGGTGTAAATTGGATAAAAGGGAGAAAATAATCATGCATTGATTTCGATGTTTTGTTTTCTTTGATCTATAAGTTTCGGGAATGTATGAAAAGATATTGAGTGAATTAATTATGTTCTTATCGGTAAAGGCAGTTATGTTTTGGAGCATTTTATGAATAAAAAGCTCTTCCTAAAAAGTAAAACCATTTTTCTGTCATTATCTATATTAGTTACATCATTCTTCCTTATTGGGGCTATTACCATTCCGGAACAAAAAATAATTAAATCCAATATATCCCAACAAAGCTGCCAGGCTGGAACATTTGAGCGGAATTTTGGACTGGATGGGGTGAATATAAATTTATGCCTTTCATTTGACCCTGAAATCATTTCAGTTTCCTCAGAATTGGACATGGTTCAATCTGTATATGCTGTGAGCCAGTCTTCCAACCAGGAATTATTTATGTATTCCGTCCCATTTGGTTTGCAGCCTGCATCTGATTTTCTTCCAACAGCGGAGGCTGGAATTTCAACACGTTATCAGGATCTTTCTTTTGATGCATATAAAGGTCTAATTCTTGCCGAAATACCTGTTTCCCCGTTGAATATTTTTAATCAAAAGGCGGCAGGCAGGGCAGCAGCAGTCATTAACACAAACGCTTCTTTTTCAAAACCATACCTGGTGATCAGCCAATGGGTTGTTGAGGCAGGGGATAGGGTATGGCTGATCAGGCAAAATTCATATCAAGATAATTATTCGGAAATGAGCATACAAGGAACCAGCCAGGCACTTGAAGTGATTGGTTCAGGATTGGAGACAGCTTCACTGAGTCTTCAAATTGCTTCACAATTAGCTGCCAACATTCAACCAGATATCACAATGTCTGCAGCAGATTTGCCGGTTCCCTCCTGGTGGAATGGAGATTGTGATGTCAATAATTTTGCCGGTTCCACACCGCTTGGGTCTTCATACAGGGGAGTTAAAACATGCGGCCCGGTTAACACTATGCATCTTGTCAATTTTGGTTCTGGTGTGTCGCAATATGAATGGCAGTGTGTTGAATTTGTTAAAAGATATTTGAAACTTGCGTATGGTATTGCTCCGTATCTTGCAAATGGGAATACGGTAGTGTCCAACTATTCTGGTACGCGGCTTGTAAAAATTTTGAATGGAACGGTGAATAAGGCCCCCATGGCAGGGGATGTCATCAGTTATTCTGGCCCTAGCACATATGGACATACTGCACTTGTGACTGCATCATCTGTCAACAGCAGCGGAAATGGCACAATTACGATTGCTGAACAGAATTATAGCAAGACAGGGACGAGGGTCCACACTGTCACAAATTGGAGTGTTATTTCATCTGATGGTGTTTACGGCTGGCTTCACGATAATCAACAGGTCAACAATCCTCCAGCTGGATTTACGAAATGTGCAGATGAATCAGGGCTGTGTGCGTTTTCAGGTTATGCTGATGTAGTCTATGGGGCAGTAAATTCATTTTCTGCAGCGAAAACATTTATTAATTCCACAACATGCTCGACAGCAATTTTCGGTGATCCGATCCCTGGAACTGCTAAGGCTTGTTACTTCTCCCCAAATACCTCCGCAGCGCTTGCAAATTGGTCAGCTAAATATTATTCCGGTACCGGTCATTGGTCAGATCTGACCAATATAACAAGTTTGATGTGCGAAGATTCCTTTATCACAAACGGATTGGATAAAAATTACGGTTTATTATCTCCATGTCCAGGTGGAAACACCGATAATTGGATTGCTGATTTCTCAGCAACATTCAATTTTTCTCAGGGTAATTATGTTTTTCAAGCTCAGAATGATGATGGTTTACAAGTATGGGTTGGTGGTCAAAGAATTGTCAATCGTAACCTGGGAAGTGATCTCGCGGCAGCTTGTCCGGTTTTGTCTTTGAATGGAATTACAACGATTCGTGTTCTGCTCAAAGAAGATACGGGCAGTTCTTCTGTCCGCCTGAATTGGTCGACAAATACCGGTTTATGTTCTGCTCCGGCAGCTTTTGGAAAGATTGGTCTAAAAAATGTTTCGGTAAAACAGGCTGTCAATCCACTTCTAAGCTGGAATCAAAGCACCGGGGCGGACAGTTATGTTTATTGTCTGGACAGCAGTAACAACAATTCCTGTGATTCGAATTGGATAAATGTTGGTTCAGCCTCCAGTATTCAACTCAGTTCTCTTGCCTATAATTCGACTTATTACTGGCAGGTACGCGCAAAAAATGTCAACGGCGAGACGGCATCCGATGGAGGTACCTGGTGGTCCTTTTCTACAATGACGGATCCTGATGCCTGTTATTTATTAACGACATCTTATACAGGCTCAGGGAGTAAACCACTTGCATCCCCGCAGAATTCAACCGGGTGTGTGGTGAATCAATACAAAGAAGGCGAAAAAATATCATTTTCTGCAGCTCCAGCGGCCGATTATCATGTTATCAATTGGACTGGTACCGATCAGGATGTAAATGCCACAGATTTCAATTCTCTGAGTATGCCGCCTTATTCAGCGAATTTGAGCGTTAATTATGTGGCAGGTCCACCTGAAATACCCGTAACAATTTCTCCGGATGGAACCTTTAATGACGATCTCCATCCAGAATACACGTGGTCAGCAAATTCTGGAGCAGCTGTCTATTACATTTCGCTCTATAACGAAGATCTGGGGACTCTTGAATTTACCGGTGTTCAAGTATCCTCTTCAAATTGCAGCGGCAATCCGGTTGTGTGCAGTTATCACCCGCAGGATAAATTGCTGGGTAATTTCAGTTATGCTTTCCAGGTATCTGCCGGTAATAGTTCCGGTCAAAGCCCTTATAGTCCCTGGCGTAGTTTCTTTGTAGGCAGCAGGACAGTTAATTTTCGTTCGATTGCTGCTCAGGATGGATTTGTAAAAGAAAAATCTGAATTCAGCAACCTCGGCGGTGTGGTCAATTACAGCAGCTCGTCTTTTAATATCGGTGATAATGGCAGTAAATGTCAGATGCGGGCAATTCTATCTTTCAATACAACGTCGCTTCCAGATAATGCCGTTGTTACTTCGGCTATTGTGGAAATTACAAAAAAATCCATCACAGGAATGGATCCATTCGAAACACATGGATTGCTCCTGATTGATATTCGTAAGCCTTATTTTGGAACAAAATCTGCTTTAAAAGCAGAAGATTTTTCTTCAATTGCAAGTTTATCTAACTCAGGTTATTTCATTACCGCGCCAATAACTGGAAAATTTGTCTCAACTCTCAAACCAGGCGCATTGACATATATTAATAAATCAGGAAGCACACAATTCCGTGTTTACTTTCAGTTGGATGACGATAATGATTTTGTTTCCGATTACCTGACTTTTTATTCAAGTGAAGATAAAACTTTGGATTTCAGGCCAAATCTGGTAATTACTTATTACATTCCCTGAATTTTTTACCGATAATATATAAAAAAGAGTAAAATTAAAGCCCTAATTATTGAGGAAGATATGAAAAATATTTTTAGAATTGCTGTATTTAGTATTTTTTTCCTGGTTATTGGGTTATTCCCGCAGCAGGGAAAATCGTCAACGGTTTCTGCTGAGGGTAATACCGGGGATTGGCAGGCCATTATTGAATTAAGTCCTGACCAAACTAAATTTGCCTCCGAAAATTTAAATAGTTTATCTTCTTCAATGCAAATCCAAAGTGTGTCCCGCAGTTTATCCGGGAATGATTTGAACCTTTCGGGTTCACAGGGCGTAGATCAGCTTCGTTCCGCATTATTCGATGACGCTGCAGCATTTGCAGATTTCCTGGGCGGTCCGGTTGACCTAACCATCATTATTCCTGCCGGTTATGGTCCGGTCACACTCGAATTGGAAGCAAGATTAAGCGCCGGTTATGAGTGGAATGTTATACCTGGAAACCAGGTGGGCATGGCCGAAGCCGGCAGTTCCACTTTCCAAACCAGGTACAAAGGATTTGGTGCACCATCCATTCAAACCATGCATCTGAGCAATACAGGGACATCAGATCAACAGGTGCATCTGATCTATCGTCGTTTATTTGAAGCTGATCAACCAATTCATGCTTATTTATCTTTGAACGCCTCAAATTTTGGGAATGTGATCACGATCAGCGATCCGACACCAAAATCACCTGAGCCTTCTGCAGCGACCAGTCAATCTATTGATGCACTGAGCACTTTGGATAATCTTCAGGCGATGGCTTTACCAACCTCCTTTGATTGGCGGACACAGGGTGTCGTTCCTCCGGTGAGAAACCAGGGCGGCTGTGGAAGCTGCTGGGCATTTGGGACCGTAGCGGTGATGGAATCTGCAGTGAAGATCGGCGGCGGACCGCTGACAGATCTTTCTGAACAATTCTTATTATCCTGTAATAATAGCGGCTGGTCCTGCAATGGCGGGTTAACAGCCAGTATGTATCACACGACCAGCCTTGCTAAGTCACAATCTTCCATCGGGGCCGTTTTGGAATCGGATAAACCATATACTGCGACCAATGGAACCTGTTCTATCAGTCTTCCTCATCCTTATAAAGCAAGTAATTGGCAGTTTATTGTCGCTTCTGAATTTACCATGCCGACTGTGGATCAGATCAAAACGGCAATTTATACATATGGACCAATCACTGCCGGGGTATGTGCAGGCAGCGGTTGGAATACATACACTGGCGGTGTGTTCTCAACAGATGAGACATCCCAATGCGGCGGATCGACTAATCACCAGATAGTATTAGTTGGCTGGGATGATTCAACACAAACCTGGATCCTGCGAAACAGTTGGGGAAGCGGCTGGGGTAACGGCGGGTATATGAATATAAAATGGGGTGTTTCACGTGTTGGAGAAGGAACATCCTGGATCAAATATATTAATTCGTCAGTAACTTCAACCCCAACAAAAACTGCTTCACCTACTTATACACCGTCCCAAACTGCTACTCGCACACCAACCTATACGCCATCTCAAACACCAACTAAGACAGCCACTTATACACCAACATCTTCAAAGACACCAACATTCACCGCTACACCATCTAACACGCCGGTTCCAGGCGCAACATTAACATTCACAAACACCCCATCAAAAACACCTGTCTTTACAAGCACAACGGTCCCGACTTCAATAACTGCAACCCTGCCTCCAACACAGACTGTTATTTCGATTACTTCTTTATCACCAACCGGGAATACTTATTCAACCAAACCAACCTTTACCTGGGTTATGAATAAGGCAGTTTCATTTTACAGGCTGAAGGTTACAGATCCTTCTTTCGGCACATCCCCGATAAATAATGTGGTTATTACAAATTCCCGTTGTAATACATTCACATCCAGGTGTTTTTATACCCCGGGAAATAACTTATCGTTAAATCATACTTATACCTGGCAGGTAGCTGCAGGTAATGGTCCTTACAACACAGTAACAACATTTCGGACCCTTCCAGGATTTAATTCCCAATTTAATGGGTCAGCACAAGGCTGGGCTGCGGGCCCGGGGGCAGAGTGGATACTCAGTAAAAAAGATATATCAACTTTTGGGTATTCATATTCGGTTTCCAGCGAAAGTTATGCTCAGAACTTTGAGAATTTTACTTTCCAGGCCCGTTTGAAACGCATCAGCACAACCGGTTTTTCAACCGGTTTGATCATCAGAGGCGAACCATCCTTTGACAGCCAGAATGATTGGCTTACGTCCTACCAATTTTTATACAGACAGGATGGAACTTTTAGCGTATGGAGGGGAATTAATGGAGACTGGGTGGCGATTCAGCCCTGGACATACAGCACTTCGATCAAAAGTAACAATTGGAATATATTAAAAGTCGTTGCAGATGCAGATCAATTCCAGTTTTTCATCAATAATATCCTGGTGTGGACAGGTCAGGATTCGTCCCTTGCATCCGGGCAGGTAGGTGTCTGGATGTACAGGGAAAATGTGACTGAAAAAGTCTATGTCGATTGGGCTACATTGGGAATGTCTGAAATTTACAAGGCTGTCAGAACATCTGACAGTAATATGAGAACAATGCCTGTACAGCTGGATCGTTTTGGAAAGACAATTCCTTAAAATCTCCCTGGTTGTTTTTTACAAAAAATGCTAAAAAAAAGCACTCCTGCTAATTGCTGCGTGAGTGCTTTTTTTATTACTGCCCGATCGCTGACAGCATCGCTTTTATTCGAGGCGGTTCTTCTTCGAAGATGTAAATCACAGGGGCAACAACGACACCGCTGCCACCGATCGCTCTCAATTCGTTAATGGCGGCAAATAATTCACTGCGGTGAACGACTATGTGCAGATCAAACCAATTTGGGTCCCCATCACGGTGAATGATCTGGCTGATTGTGGGGCCGTTCAGTCCGCCGATGGTATTTTGTTCAAATATTTTTTGAGCAATTTTTTCAGGACTTTCGCCCCTCATATTTGCGAAGATTGAAACGTTGTTTTGTGCCCGGAGATAAGCTTCAATGAACTCCAACAACTGTTTTGCTACTGCAAGTGCTTTTGGATTAGATTGCAGAATATTTCGGTTGGCTGCTAAAACAGCCTCTGACCGCTGGATCAATCCGCCGGAAACCAGGCGCAAGCGATTATCCCGGAGCGTCTGACCGCTTGAAACAAGGTCAGAGATCATATCGGCGTATCCAATAGCTGGAGCGATCTCAAGTGTGCCCTCTGCACTTACGATTGAAAAAGGGATATTTTTATTTTGAAAGAATTTTGAAGTCAATTCTGGAAACTTGGTGGCAATTCGAATTGGTCTTCCGATTGAATGGGCTTTTCCCTGTAAATCAGAGAAATGTGTCACTTCTTCCCAATTTTCTGGAATTGCCAGTGATAGAGAGCATTGCCCGAATCCAAGCGCTTCATGCAGAATAATTATTTCACCGTTATCACCGCGGTGTTCTTCCAGAACATCCAAACCTGTGATACCAAAATCCACGCTGCCGTTTCGAATTGAGATGACAATGTCAGTCGGTCTTTGAAATAAAACTTTCAGACCCGGTATGGAAAGAATGGAGGCTTCATATTGGCGGGGATTGGGTTTATATATATCAAAACCACATGCTTTAAGAAACTCAATGGTTTCTTCCGCAAGCCGGCCTTTTGATGGGATAGAGAGGCGGATATCTGTTCGGTCCATGAGACTCCTTTTGAAATTATAAAAAAAAACTCCCGGTGAGATGACCGGGAGCCTGTTGTTCTGTAAACAATAACAAAACTAGCTTGCTATCCAGCCGGTGAGATGGACTTCATATGAGAATGATGGATAGCAGAATATGATTTCATAGTTACCTGAGCATATCAAAATATAATGATCAATATTTTACCTGGACAGCAATTATCCGTCAATTAGCGGAAAGGCTCTATATTCCAGGCAGCGAAACATTAGGTATTTTTCTTTCCATCAATTTCGTTTAATTCGCCGGTGACGATAAAGATGGTACGCTCGCATATATTTGTTACCCGGTCAGCAAATCTTTCCAGGTTGTGAGCAACCCATAACAGCCAGTTTGCCCGTTCAATATTCTTTGGGTCTGCCATAATATAGGTCATCAATTCCCTGTAAATTTGATTATACAGATCATCGACTTCATCATCTTCTTTTGGAATTTCACGGGCAATTTCAATATTTTCAGTAACAAAGGCCATCAGGGCCCGGTGAAGCATATCAGCACCTTTTGAAGCCATTCTTGGAATATCAACAAGGGGTTTTAAGAGCGGCTGGTTATTCATTCGAACATTGATTATGCCAATTCCCTTGGCATAATCTCCCATTCTTTCCAGTTCACTAATCACTTCAAAAAATGATGCTAATAAACGGAGATCATGCGCCATTGGCTGTTGAGTAGCAATGATGATCATGACCTGATTCTCCAGGGCGAACCTTTTTTGATTGATTTCATTGTCCAGTGCAATCACCCTGGTGGCGGCTTCCATATCCCGTTTTTTTAGAGCATCAACAGAATCGAGCAAATTTTGTTCTACAAGACTTCCCAGCAGGATGATCTCATCCTTCAATTGTTGTATTTCAGCTTCAAAGTTTTTACGTAACAATTAGTGCCTCCTATTAAAAGCAATATTTTTGGTTTTTAACCAAACCTGCCGGTTATGTAATCTTCTGTACGTTTATCCACCGGACTAGTAAAAAGAGTTTTCCCTTCAGCATATTCAACCAATTCCCCTTGAAGAAAAAAGCCGGCATAATCAGCCGTACGTGCAGCCTGCTGGATTGAATGAGGAACAAGGATGATCGTATAATCTTTCTTCAGTTCTTGAAGAGATGCTTCGACTTTGCCGGTTGAGATGGGATCCAATCCGGATGTGGGTTCATCCAGCAATATTATTTGTGGTTCCAGGGCCAGTGAACGTGCCAGGCAGAGTCTTTGCTGCTGTCCGCCGGATAAGGCAATCGCCGGGTCATCCATGCGGTCTTTGACTTCTTCAAATAAAGCTGCCTGTTTCAATGAGCGTTCAACAGCTTCGTTTAGCCTGGAAGTTCGTGTTTCTCCCATGACTTCCAATCCATAAGTAATATTTTTTTTAATGGACATTGGGAGAACAACCGGTCGTGCAAATACCATGCCTACATTACGACGGAGTTTGATAACATCAACGTTTTTATCCAGGATGTTGATGCCATCGATGAGGATTTGTCCTGAAAGACTTTTCATTTCAGAAATATCATTTAACCGATTTAGACACCTGAGGAGAGATGATTTTCCACCGCCTGCAGGTCCAAATAATACAGTAATAGCATGTTCATGAATCAATAGATTGATATTTCGTAAAGATTCAGTGCCATCAATATATTGTAAACTTAAATCCTTAATAATTATTTTTTCAGACACAATTATCTTCCACGGATTACTTTGATCAGCATTGAAATAATCCAAATAAACAGCATACTCACCAGGAGGAAATCAACCTCGTCAGGTAAAGGACTGTATTTGATAAAACTTTCGAATAAAAAAACCATCGTACTTCCGACGGATTGAAAAGCATTAAACAATAATGTTAATGTCCTATTTAAGATTTCAACCGGTGATGTAGTCATAAGGGCACCTATAATTAATTATAAATATTCTATTGACTTACCATTGCCTGAGCCTCCTGGCTCTGGATCTGATGATTGTTGCAATCAGATTCATTCCAAGCACAAAGGAAATGAGCACAAGCGCGGTTCCATATTGAATTTGAAATGGCATTTCAGGAACCTGGGTAGAAATTACGAATAAGTGATAAGGTAATGCCATTGTGGAATCAAATACTGAATTTGGTAATTGCGGTAAGAAAAAAGCGGCTCCAGTGAACAAAATTGGCGCGGTTTCTCCAGCAGCTCTTTCCAGGCCAAGAATCACTCCTGTGATGATGCCGGGAAGGGCTTCAGGGAGAATAATTCTTTGTATGGTTTGCCAGCGGGTTGCTCCAAGCGAGATCGAAACTGTCCGAAAAGATTGGGGAACTGCACGAAGTGCTTCTTCTGCAGTGGATATGATCACAGGCAGGGTCATGATCGATAATGTTAATGATGCTGACAAAATACTGGTACCAAACTTGAGAAATAAAACGAAAAGCCCTAAACCAAAAAGACCATAAACAACAGAGGGTATACCTGATAAATTGATAATTGCGATTCGAATCGTACGGGTCCACCAGTTATCCGAAGAATATTCTGATAGGTAAATTGCTGCTGCAATTCCTAGAGGGACCGAAAATATCGCTGTACCCAGAGTCAAATAAAATGTACCAACGATGGCAGGCATGATGCCGCCCTGCCGCATGCCATCGTGCGGAAATCCGCTCAGGAACTCAAGCGAGATTGCACCGCCGCCCTTATAGGCGATGTATACGATAATAGCAATAATTGGCAGGACAGTTACACCTGCCATGAGGGATATCAATCCAAAGCCAAGTCGTTGAAAAAGATTCCTGTTCAAATAATTATTTTTCCTTGCACATTAAAATAATAACATATAGGTCAAATATAGATTTTAGGATAATACTTTTTCAGCTCTTTTTTGTGAACGAAAGACAACTGCTGAAGTGGTGATATTGATGACCAAAGAAATAATAAAGAGTACCATTCCGATAAAAAACAGCGTGTGATAATGAACACTTCCGTTGGCGACTTCACCCATCTCAGCGGCGATAGTAGATGTCATTGTTCTGACTGGTGAAAAAAAAGAAGCTGGTGTAATTGCCAAAACAGGAGCATTTCCAGTAACCATCATAACGGTCATGGTTTCACCTATCGCTCTGCCAACTCCCAGCATTACAGCGGTTAGCATACCTGAACGTGCAGCCGGAACGGTTACTCTCCAGATTGTCTGCCATTGTGTGGCACCCAGGGCCCATGCGCCTTCCCGGTAGGATCGTGGTACAGAGTCAAGGGCATCTTCAGCAATAGAGACGACTGTCGGCAGGGATATTGCCCCTAAAAGCAGAGACCCTGTAAAAGCAGTCAGACCAGTCGGGATGCCTAGTAATATACGTAATTCGGGTGCAAAAACAAGGATTCCGAGAAAACCAAGAATTACAGATGGTATTCCTCCCAGTAATTCAACCAGCGGTTTTAAAATTTCCCGGGCCCAGCGGGGAGCAATTTCTGAAATGAATACTGCTGTACCGATTCCAAATGGTACTGCAATCACTGCTGCCCCGATGGTAACTAAAATTGAACCACTTATCAGGGGTAAAATGCCGAAATATTTTTCAATTGGGTACCAGCGGATTGAAAAAAGATCCTGAACAGCTACTTCCTGTAATGTTGGAAGACCTTCTTTTATAAGAAAATAAAAAATTAAGACAACAAATATGATAGCTGAATATCCTGAAGCGCGAATAATCCAGGTAATCACTTTTTCACGCCAGTTCAGATCAGTTTCCATATTTCACCTTGCGGGATTCCAAATTTAAATATCAGGTGGAAGAAAATTTGTTTATGAATTTATTTTGAAATGGGGACAAAACCAAGCCTGGCGACGATTTCTTGTGCTTCGGAGGATATGATCCAATCCAGGTAAGCTTTTTCTGTCCCTTCAGCTTCTCCAGCTGTATACATGTATAAATCACGAGCAATCGCATAAGTATGGTCATTGACAGTTGAGATTGCGGGCAGCACATAAGCATCGCCTGCATTTTTTGCAATCGCGATCATCTTGAGATCTTTTGGAACATAACCCAAACCATCGTAACCAATAGCATTTGGATTTGTCCTGAGCTCGTTTATTATTCCTTCAGAAGATGGTAATAATAAAGTATCCATTGAAAATAATGTCTTGTTTTTTTTGTCGCCTAATCGCAACACTGTTTCGAGAAAATATACATGTGTTCCCGAGTTTGTTTCCCGTGATAATCTGACGATTGGCCTGTCTTCCCCGCCTACTTCTTTCCAGTTGTTAATTATCCCGGAATAAATATCAGCGATTTGCTGGATGGTAAGTTTATCAACGGGATTTTCAGGATTAACAATCACTGCGATCGCATCTTTGGCGATAACATGTTCAACCGGGTTAATACCCTTTGCTTCAGCCTGTGCGAGTTCATCAGGGGAAATCTTCCTGGATGCATTTGCAATGTTGACTGTATTATTGATCAATGCCGCAATTCCGGTGCCGCTCCCGCCGCCAGTAACCGATATTCGGACGTCTGGATGTTCAACCTGGTATTGTTCCGCCCAGGCCAATGCAAGGTTGACTATCGTATCCGATCCTTTATTTTCGATATACGTTGAAGTTGTCCCATTATTTGAGATTGTGGTTTTCTGTGAACTACAGCCAGAAACGCACAGAATTAATACAATTAAAATAAGCAGGGAAATTTGTTTCATATTCGGCATGATTATATCGTTAACAGGCTGTTGTTAATCAAGTAAAATTCATGTATGTCTGAATTATCAACATTTTCTGTTCAACAACTTAATTTCTATTATGGTCATACCCACGCATTATCTGATATTTCTATGGATATTTTGCAGAACCGGGTAACTGCATTGATTGGTCCATCTGGCTGTGGAAAATCAACTTTTTTACGTTGTTTGAACCGGATGAACGATACAATTTCAGGAACGAGAGTTACCGGGAAAGTATTATTAAATGATAGGAATATTTATAATGAAGATATGGATGTAGTGGATCTCCGGAAAAGAGTCGGTATGGTTTTTCAAAAGCCAAACCCTTTTCCGCAAACCATATTTGAGAATGTCTCATTTGGTCCAAAAATTCTCGGTCTTACCCAAAATAGATCTGAACTGGTAAATATAATTGAACAAAGTCTCAGAAAAGCTGCTTTATGGGATGATGTAAAAGATAAATTAAATTCTGATGCCTTGGGTCTGTCTCTTGGCCAGCAGCAGAGATTGTGTATTGCAAGGGTTTTGGCAACAAAACCGGAAGTGATATTGATGGATGAGTCAACTTCTGCTCTTGATCCGATTGCAACTTTGCATATTGAAGACCTGATTCAAGAACTAAAGCAGGATTACACAATTGTGATAGTGACTCATAACATGCAGCAGGCAGCCCGGGTGTCTGATTTTACTGGTCTGTTCTGGTTAGGCAAATTGATTGAATTTTCGGATACCAAGGAACTTTTTACCAGGCCAAAAATGGAATTGACGGAGTCTTATATTACCGGCAAGATGGGGTAGACGGAATTAAAAATTGAAAATCAATGGAATAAAAAATATCAAAAAAATGTTATTATATTTAATAATATTCCATTTTTCCAATTCAGTTATGCAAATGCTCACAACTAACTAATAAAAAAGCCAATTTTAATTTTTTTGGTTGATTGGCGCTTGTGATATAAAATTTTTTAATCGGAAACAAAATTTTTCATAATAAGAAATTTATTTTGGTCAGAAAAAAATCGATAGAAAACCAAAAAGAAAAAGGCACTTACCATGCAAAAACAAATTACATCGAATATTCAAAATGAGCCAGTTAATAATTTATCGTCACTTCGGGCTCATTGGGTCAATCGGGATACGATATTATGGAATACAGTAAATTCCCCTGAATATTCTTATTCCTTATTTTCATTTCAGGAAATACCTGCACTTGGTAAAGAAGTAAACCCGCGGAAAATTATCGAAATCCCTCTTGAATATTACCCAAATGGAATGGGTGAACCGGTACGGAATAAATTTCCGCATCTTTCAACTTATATGACCTTTAAAATTCCCCGGAAAAACCTGGCTAAGCTTGAACAGATATTAAAAGGCGAATACGGTGTCGCGGCAAGAGATAATTATGGAAATTTTGCAGACGTTTGTGGAATTCAAATTCCTGGTGTTCTGGATGATATTTATTCATATTCAGGAAGCCTGGGGTTAGTGTTTTCTGATGATATTCCTCAGATCTCATTGTGGGCTCCAACAGCAAGAAAAGTAACATTATATGTTTATGAAAATTCAACTACCTTTATCTCAAAAAAATTACCAATGGATTGGAATTCCAAAACGGGAGTATGGAGTATCGAAGGTAATGCGGCCTGGAATGAATGTTTTTATTTGTTTGAAGTAGAAGTTTATGTCCCTTCCACAGGCAAGTTCGAAAAATCCCTGGTGACCGACCCATATTCGCTTAGTCTCTCAACGAACAGTCAGAGAAGTCAGATAGTTAACCTGAAATCACCGTCACTGAAACCTGAAGGCTGGGAATTGATTCAAAAACCTGTTATTCCCGCCCCTGAAGACATCGTAATATACGAACTTCATGTCCGTGATTTTAGCATTTATGATGACATGGTCCCCAATGATTTCAAGGGTACTTTTAAAGCTTTTACTCAAAAAAATTCAAATGGGATGAAGCATTTACAAGCACTTGCTGAATCTGGTTTAACACACCTGCACCTTTTGCCTGTATTTGATATTGCAACCATCAACGAAGATAAATCAAAGTGGAAAGATGTTGATTTTGCCTTATTATCACAATACCCGGCTGATTCGGATTACCAGCAAAATGCTGTAAATGCCATTAAAGATCTGGATGGTTTTAATTGGGGTTATGACCCATATCATTTTACCTGCCCTGAGGGCAGCTACTCAACAGATCCAAATGGAACCCCTCGAATTATTGAATTTCGTGAGATGGTTCTTGCTTTAAGTCAGATAGGTCTGTCTGTGATCATGGATGTTGTATATAACCATACATTTGCCAGCGGTATGGATAGTAAATCTGTTTTGGATAAAATTGTGCCAGGTTATTACCATCGCCTGGATAGTGAAGGGCGCGTTGAACAAAGTACATGCTGTGCAAACACGGCCAGTGAACATACCATGATGCGGAAACTAATCATTGATTCGCTTACTACATGGGCAGTTGAATACAGGGTGGATGGATTTCGATTTGACCTGATGGGTCACCATATGCTTGAGGATATGAGATTAATCCGTGCTGCATTGGATGAGCTTTCCGCAGAAAAAAATGGTGTAGATGGAAAATCAATTTACATTTATGGCGAGGGTTGGAATTTTGGCGAGGTTGCCAATAATGCCCGCGGGGTGAACGCAGCACAACAAAATATCGGAGGTACCGGAATTGGTGTCTTCAATGATCGATTGAGGGATGCTGTGAGGGGCGGTTCTCATTTTGGATATATATTTGAACAGGGATTTGCTACCGGTATGTATTATCAGCCAAATTCAAGTGAAAGGCGCGGTTCTGAATTTCAAAAATGGAGATTATTTGATTATACGGATTGGATCAGGGCGAGCCTGGCTGGTAATATTGCGTCATATCAATTGGTAAGAGGGAATGGTGAAAGAATTTTTGCAGACCAATTATATTTTAATGGTTCTCCGGCTGCTTATAATCAAGACCCCCATGAGAATATAGTGTACGTTGCGGCTCACGACAATGAAACATTATGGGATATTATTCAAATAAAATCTGCTTATGACCTGAATCTGTCAGATCGTGTAAGAATGAATAATCTGTCTCTCAGCCTGGCAGCGTTTAGCCAGGGGATTCCTTTTTTTCATGCCGGGGACGATTTGCTGAGGTCGAAATCCCTTGATCGAAATTCATATAATTCCAGTGATTGGTTCAATAAAATTGACTGGACATATAACAACAATAACTGGGGCGTCGGTCTTCCAATTGATGGCCGCGAAAACTGGGATTATTTTCGCTCCATTTTGAACGATCCATCAAAAGCTGCCAGTTTTTCGGAAATTTCATATTCAGCAGGGGTATTCCGTGAATACCTGAAGATCCGGAAGAGCTCGATTTTATTCAGGCTTCGCACAGCTGAGGATGTTAAAAAATGTGTCAATTTTCTAAACACCGGTCCTGATCAAATTCCGGGATTTATTGTTTTACAGTTGACTGATAATATCAATATTGATCCCCATTTTAAGTCAGTCATCGTATTTTTTAATGCAAGCCCGGGGAAGATTTATTTTCAAGAGAAGACATTACTGGGACTCAAATATGAGCTGCATCCTGTCCAGGCAGGATCTGTCGATATTACGATACAAAGATCAGATTTTGATACTGCAAAAGGTTTGTTTACAATCCCCGGCAGGTCAACGGCTGTATTTGTTGAGAGAAAATAGACCCTGGATAATATGCAGGAATTTTCGAAAAAATTGAAATTTACTGGAAAATTAAATTCAAAATCCCGTTAAATTTCATTTCCAAATTACTTTTTTCTTTTTTCCAATTCTTTAAGTATTTCACCTGGTTGAATTCCCCGGGCAGCCATTAGAACCAAAACATGGTATGTCAGGTCTGCTATCTCTTCGATCAGATCGGAAGAGCACACGTCTGAACTCCAGTCACCTGAAGCTA
>CAZBRI010000017.1:0-17154 GCA_964494055.1 uncultured Anaerolinea sp. | reverse complement strand
CCTACACGACGCTCTTCCGATCTAACGGCATGCAGACATAAAGATATAGCTTCCACGCCTCCAGATGTTATAACAATATCGTTCGGGGAAAGCTGACACCCGCTTAATACGGCCCTTTTTGCAATTTGTAACCTTAGTTCTTCAAGGCCGGGGGGCAGTTCATAGCTGTGAGATCCAGGGGTTGAAGCACGCGTCAGACTCGCCAATATCCTATTGATCTTCTCAGTTGGCAAAATACCGAGATTCGGCATTGCTGCACCCAGCTGAACCAGGTTGGGATTCAGCGAATCGCGCATTGCCATCATCATCAGGTCATGGAGATTGACATGTGTCGGGTCGAGGCCAGGGGAGGATATTTCGGGTTCAGGTGTCTCATCACTGGTGGAATAACGGACATAATACCCTGACTGCGGCCTTGCCTCGATCACACCTCGATTTTCGAGGTGCATATATGCCTGGAGAACTGAACTGATACTTGCATTGTGCTGCAGACTCATTTGTCTTACCGACGGGATCCTGGCCCCCGGCCTGAAGGTACCCTGGTCAATCAAATGAATGATCTCATTCGCAATCTGTTCATAAATAAAAAACTCTTTTTTTCCCTTAATAACCGAATTCCGCATGGTTTTATCCTGAGAATTGCATAATTACATCAAAATACAGTACAGTTTGGTCATTATTATTAGAACACAGTTGATTATAACTCAAACTGTTACGGTTACAATATTCACCATCTGCATCTGTACTTTTTTTCACAAAGGGAGATAATAACAATCAGAATTTTCACTTTACTTAAAGGAGTATACAATGAACCAAACTTTATTCACCCATGAAAATGAAACTGTCAAACTGGATCGCGAAGATATTATCAACGCCAGGGATATTGATGCCGGAACTACTATCATCTGCGAAAGCGGCGTTCTCTGGCTGACCAGCAAAAATGACTATAAAGACTATATGCTCGAAACTGGTGACAAGCTGGTTGTAGACGAGAAGAAAACCATTCTGATCGAAGCTTTATCAGCCTCCAAATTATCCATCATTCATACTAACTGATCAAACGTTCGTTTTCCAAAAAGGACACAACGCCGAAACGGTGTTGTGTCCTTTTTGGATATTCAGTAATTTGGAAACAAGGATTCCACGGTGAAGCAAATATTGCCCTGAAAATAAATTATTTTCTCATCCTGGATTCAAATTCAGCAATATCTGAATAATAACTTTTTACCTGTTCAATTTGAACTGAAGGGTTGGTATAAACTTCCGGACGCGGGTTATCAATCAGATCAATTATGACCGCCGCCACCTCCTCAGCTGTTTGAGCACCCATCATGGGAGACGATCCTTCAGGGGCATGCAGCGAATTGGCTGCAAAATCTGTAGATACTGCTCCCGGGAGTACTAGTGAAACATGAATATTGGGAAACTCAGCCTGGAGATCCATTCTCAAGTTGGCAGTTAATGCATTCAAAGCACTTTTTGAAGCGTTATAGGCAGAACGAAAGGAAGCAAATGGAATACGGCTCAGCATGGATGATACATTTATGATATGCCCCTGCCCTCTTTCCATAAAGTGAGGCGTAATAGCCTGCATCCCGTATAAAGCGGATTTGACATTAACTGCCATCATTTGATCGATATCTTCATCTGTCAATTCCATCACACTCCGGGTGATTCCCCGGCCGGCGTTATTGATCCAAACGTCCACATTCTCAAATGTACGCAGCGCTTCGTCCCGTAAACGGTTCACATCCTGCCGTCTCGTGACATCTGTTGTATACGCATATGTATCACGGCCGCAAAAACGAGCCAGGGAATTTAACTCCTTTGCCCGGCGCGCCGCAAGCATTAAATAATCACCTCTTTTCGCCAGCTCTTTTGCCAGCACTGCACCAATACCAGCACTTGCACCGGTAATAACGATCGATTTACCCATTTTCGGACCTCTTCTCACTTGTAAAATAAATTATTGGTGTTCGGAAAATCTTAGCCGACTATGCCGGTTCCAAGGCGTACACCAATACCGCCGTTGATCAAAGATTTTGTTGTATCCAGTTTTAGTGCAGTATGACCCAATAAAAATGGGTCACTGCACAGAATTCCAACATGCCATCCCTGGCAATTCAATTTAAGCACATTCCCAAACTGAGAATATAAATTACGCAGATCTCTGCCAGCGCTGACCCTTACACCATAAGGCGGGTTGGTTATCAACCAGCCTTTTTGTTCAGGTGGATTGATCGATGAAACAGCCTGGCAATGAAAATCTATGTTTTTTTCAACTCCAGCTCGTTTAGCATTCTCATAAGCGATCTTTACAGCACCGGCATCTCTATCTGAGGCAATAATTGGAAAGTCTATTTCTCTTTGCTCTGGAACCTGGGCAAGAATTGTGTCCCAATTCGTCTTTGAAAATCCCGGCCATTTCATAAATGCAAAGTTACGGTTTATACCCGGCGGAATTCCGGCTGCCAGCATTGCTGCCTCGATCGGGATGGTACCAGAACCGCAAAATGGATCGATCAAAGGGGACCTAGCATCCCACCCGGAAGCAAGAATGACACCCGCAGCAAGTGTTTCACGCAGCGGTGCTTTTGCAAGGGCAAGGCGATAGCCTCTCCTGTGTAAAAGCTCCCCCGAAGAATCCATGCTGACCATCACCTGATCATTTACAAGCCTGACGATTATGAGCTGGATATTTTCTTCAGCTTTATCAGCAATCCGATCCTGTGCTTCATCAGCAGATTTTTTAGTGACAGGCGATTCAATACCCAATCGATCATAAATGGATCCGGCTATTCTTTCAGCCACCGCATCAGAGTGGATCAATTTGGATTTGTGGCAGGTTACACGAATTGATATTGGCTGCCCGGGTAAAATAAATTTTTCCCATGGCAGTCTGCCAGATTTTTCCCGCAGATCTGAAAATGTTGTGGCGTAAAAAAACTGGCCTACCCGGGCTAATACCCGGCTGGCTGTTCGTAAATAAAGATTGGCTCGATACATACCATCATCATCAGATTTAAATGACACGCCGCCTGGCTCAATTTCCGGTGCAAGCCCAAGCTGCCTGATCTCATCAGCAGTGATCTGATCCAATCCTGGTGCTGTTACAGCAAAGAAGGTACCCATAGAAGAGTATTATAGTGTACAAAGCACAGGTATAATCAAATATCATGATCATCAAGCTGACTACCCATGGATAAAGTATATTTTGATTATGCTGCAACAACCCCTCTGGACCAACGTGTCCTGGAGGTAATGCTCCCTTTTTTTTCAGAACAATTCGGAAATCCGTCATCGATTCACAGGTACGGGCAAAGAGCTGAGGCTGCAGTTGAAACCGCAAGAGAAATAACCGCATCCGTTTTGAATTGTGAACCGGAAGAGATCATTTTTACTTCCTGCGGTTCCGAATCTGACAACCTGGCTTTACGCGGAGCAGCCATCTCTTCCAGGGAAAACAAAGGTTCTAACCGCATAGCAGCTTCCAGAACAGAACACCATGCTGTCAGCAAAACTGCGGAACAATTAGAACATTATTTTGGCTTTGATCTTGATTGGCTGCAGCCGGATAAATTCGGAATGATTCAGCCTGCAGAAGCAGCTTCAAAGATCAAAAACAATACTGCCATGATTTCTGTCATGTATGCGAATAATGAAATCGGGACAGTCAACCCTATAGCAGAAATCGGTGATTTCTGCAGAGAAAAAGGAGTAATTTTCCACACAGATGCTGTTCAAGCTGCAGCCTACCTTCCATTAGATGTCAAGAAATTAAATATCGACCTGCTGTCTCTTGGAGCTCACAAATTTTATGGGCCTAAGGGCGTCGGGGCTTTATATGTCAGGAAAGGAATAAAACTAACTCCCTGCCAAACTGGGGGCGGACAGGAATTCGGTCTGAGAGCTGGTACGCAGAACGTTCCTTACATAGTTGGATTTGCAGAAGCATTGAGATTAACTTCAGTTGAAAGAGAAATCCGGATAAGCAGCGTTAAACCTTTGAGAGACAAACTCATTGGAAGTATTCTCGAAAATATACCTGATACACAATTAACCGGACACTCTTTTGAACGGCTGCCCAATCATGCAAGTTTTATATTCAAAGATGTTGACGGCAACCTTTTACTTACCCTGCTTGATTCAGCAGGTTTTGCTTGTTCCTCCGGTTCTGCCTGTAAAACAGGAAACCCGGAGCCTAGTGAAGTAATATCCGCCTTAGGATTTGATCGGGATTGGGGTCTCGGATCTTTGCGCATCACACTTGGCTCACAAAACACCCCTGAACACGTAGAATCCCTGTTGAAAGCACTGCCGGGTCTGGTTGGGCAGGCAAGATCCCTTTCAAGAAATTAAGACAGCAGATTTCATATGAGCAATTTAATCTATTTCTCCCAAGGATTCAAAAATAACGATTGCTTAGTCCCATCGGGTGCTGGAAAGTATCAATGACTCATGTTGTCGTTGCAATGTCAGGCGGTGTTGACAGCTCAGTGGCCGCTGTTTTATTAAAACAGCAGGGTTATGAAGTCACGGGAATGATGCTTCGCCTGTGGAGCGAGCCGGGAAAAGAAGATACCAACCGCTGCTGCACACCTGATTCAATGGCACAGGCTCGAAAAGTTGCAGCAAAACTTGATATTCCATTTTATGTCATTGATGCAAAAGAGATTTTTAAAAATACCGTAGTCGAATATTTCCTGGAAGGTTACAGGAGAGGAGAAACGCCCAATCCATGCCTGGCCTGCAACAGGCATATTCGTTGGGAATTTTTACTAAATCATGCTATGGCCCTTGGAGCAGAATTTCTGAGCACTGGCCATTATGTTCGAAAACAAACAACCCCGGACGGCCGGCACCTGTTAATGAAAGGCATTGATCCTGCCAAGGATCAATCTTATGTCCTGCATGTTTTAACTCAGGCGAAATTAGGCAAGGCATTATTTCCGATTGGAGACCATACAAAGTCTGAAATCAGATCCATAGCGGCTTCTTTTGGGCTTTCAGTAGCCAAAAGACCGGACAGCCAGGATTTATGTTTTTTGGCAGGCGGAGATTACAGGTCTTTCCTACAGAGAAATTCAATTGAACCTGCCAGCCCAGGAAAAATCGTGGATATTTCCGGAAATATTCTGGGTACCCATAACGGTTTGATGAATTACACTATAGGACAGCGAAAAGGACTTGGCTTAACTACCCCATTGCCATTTTACGTTTTGGGAAAAAATATTGAATCCAACACTTTGATCACAGGTGACTTATCGCTTCTAGGGAAAAGTGACCTGATCGCTGAAAATATCAACTGGACTTGTGGAATAAATCAAACCGAACCTTTCCAGGCTTATGTTAAAACAAGATACACGGCCGCAGCTGCAAGAGCCCTGGTTATTCCAATTATTGAACATAATCAAGTTAAAATCCATTTTGATATTCCACAGCGAGATATTACCCCGGGGCAGGCAGCAGTGTTTTATGATGGTGAGACTGTTCTGGGCGGCGGCCTGATCACCAATTCCTATTAGGAGTTTGTTATGCCTTTACCAACAATCATCTATGGTATCTTATTATCAACTCTCGAAGGTGCGCTCTATCACCTCATTCGGGGAGGTAACTTCAAAAAGATCCTTTTCTTTATAGTTCTTGCCTGGATTGGATTTTGGATAGGTGACTCTGCTGGATGGTATCTTGGATGGTCATTTATGTCTGTGGGGCTGCTTAATGCAGGAATGGGGCTCCTGATGGGTTTTGCCTTCCTCCTGGTCGGTGACCTGCTCAGTTTTGTCATCTCAGAAGTAGATAAACAGGAATAAATTTTCCTGATGACTGTTTAATACTTCTATTTTCGGCATGGTAAGATTATTAAGCTTGAATATATTTTTATTTTTTATTATTGATGAAAGGAAACCATATGAATCCTCGAATTGAATCCCTCCTGTCCGCAAGATTGTTCATTTTTCCACAGCTTGTTGGTGAAAAAATTTATTTTTTAAGTAATTTGTCCGGTCACCTCAGCCTTTACAGGATGAACTATGGCGGCAGTATCCCTGAACCATTGCTTCCTCCCAATATTGCATTGCAAAATCCGGAATTATTGGGCGGTTATGCTTTTCATGTATTTCCTAACATCGAAAAAATTATCGTCATGATCGATAAAAATGGTGATGAGAATTATCAACCCATGCAAATTCCAATGGATGGCGGTTTTCCTGAACCAGCCTTCAACAATTTCTTTGCTAATCACCGGGTCCACATGGCACTTTGTGATCATGAAAACGATGTTGTGTATTTTTCTGCTGAACGGCGGGATAAGCCGGTCAGTGAGACATACAAGGGAACGCTTGTTTCAGATAATCTTACCAAGTTAGCTGAATCAGAATGGGGAGCTAATCCAGCTGCTTTTAATGCAGATCATACAAAAATCATGCTTATGGATGGCTATACAGTTGGTGATAATGTTCTTTATTTGTTAAGCGGCAAGAAGAAAACCGTTCTTTATGGAAAACCGGTTGAAAAGCGGAAACCGAATGAAAAAATAGTATTAAATGGTCTTGGATCTGTTGAATTCACTGAGAGCGAACAGGGCGTCATCGTAACATCATCAATCTTTTCTGATACCTATTCATTAGGTTACATATCGCTTTCCGAACCGGGAAAGATCCAGCCGATTCAGGTCAAGGGAGAAAAACACGAGGGAATAGGTGAAATGGCCGGTTTTTCTCACATGTATGGAGAACATTATGCCATTACATATAATATTGATGGATGCTCCTATGTTTATGATGGGAAATTTAATGAAATCGATTTAACCATGAAATTGAAACACGTTGTGGTTGGTGAATTACCGCTTCAGAATGGTGAATTAGAACATCTTGATTACGACAAAGATTCTGATATTTTTACAGTTTCATTCTCTACAGCCGTATCCCCTTCCCAGATTTACAGTATTGAAAATAAAAAACGTGACTTTATCGTAATGCATACTGAAGAAAAGGTTCTGGGAATACCAGAAGATCAATTATCGATAGGCGAGGATGCTTCTTTCCAATCATTTGATGGATTAAGAATATCTGCCAGACTCTACCTGCCATCCCCGGCTTCAGGTTTTTCAGGTCCGCGTCCGCTTGTGTATTACATTCACGGCGGACCGCAAAGCCAGGAGAGACCAAACTTTGCCTGGTTTTCCATGCCGCTCATTCAATTCCTTTGTTTAAAAGGATTTGCAGTATTCGTACCCAATGTAAGAGGGTCATCGGGTTATGGCTTAACTTACACCAAGCAGGTTGACCGAGATTGGGGCGGGAAGGATCGATTAGACCATGTTCACGCGATGACAGAGGTCCTGAACAAAGATCCAAGGCTGGATACAACACGGGCAGCCGTTGTCGGCCGTTCATACGGCGGTTATATGACACTTATACAGGCGGGGATGCACACAGAATTATGGAAAGCAGCCTGTGATATGTTCGGTCCTTATGATCTGCTGACTTTCAGCGAACGAATTCCTGAAACATGGAAACCTTACTATAAGCTGGCAATCGGAGATCCAGAAAATGCTGATGATAAAAAATTGCTCATCGAAAGATCTCCAAAGACTTATTTAGGTCAGATGAAAACTCCCATGCTGGTCATTCAAGGAAGAAATGATCCACGGGTTGTTGCAGCAGAATCTGAAGACCTTGTAAAAAATCTCAAAAAACAAGGTAAAGACATCGAGCTCCTGGTCTTTGAAGATGAGGGTCATGATGTTCTGAAATATGCAAACAGAGTCACCTGTTACAATGCCATAACAGATTTCTTTGTAAAACATCTTCAGTAAGTTTACTGCGGTAGTAGTCATGTTTTACCGTGCAATAAATTTATACCCGCCAATCAAAGCATTAATTGTTTTAATGCCTCCTGCCTAATATTTTTTTTCGCAGGTCATATTCGTGTCAACCCTTTTCAAAAGTGGGAGTGTGCACATACTTCCACGTGAAAGAAAAAATGCCCTGGAATTTAACATCCACCCATGCCTTTGAAGGCGACATCATTCAACTTGTCGGCCTGCGCCATAAAAATTTTATAATCACACTCACTGCAGGTGCAGAAATGCACACTCACAGGGGGATTGTCAAACATGACGATTTGATCGGTTTGCCATGGGGCAGCCAGATTTTCAGTCATTTAGGCAGCCCTTTCTTCCTGCTTCAACCGATGCTGGGCGATATTCTCACCAACCTGCCCAGGAATACGCAGATTCTTTACCCCAAGGAAATCGGGTTTATTCTAGTGACCATGGGTATTGGTCCTGGGCAAAGGGTAATCGAGGCAGGGACTGGTTCAGGTTCGATGACGATCGCCCTGGCGCACCTGGTCGGCAAAGAAGGCAAGGTTATTTCTTATGAACGCAGGCCGGAATTTCAAAAACTGGCATTAAAAAATCTGACACGTCTAGGATTACAAGATCGTGTTGAATTCAAGATTAAGGATATTGCTGAAGGGCTGGATGAAACAAATGCCGATGCATTTTTCCTGGATGTACCCAATCCATATGACTATATCGAACAGGTCAGGAATGCCTTAAAACCCGGGGGATTTTTCTGTGCGCTGAGCCCCACCTTCAACCAGGTGGAAAAATTATTACACTCACTTCAAAGAAACAAATTTGCATTTATTGAAATGTGCGAAGTGCTGCTGCGCTACTATAAAACAGAACCAAGCCGTCTCCGCCCGACAGACAGAATGGTTGCACATACGGGATTTTTAATCTTCGGACGCCGGATTGAACCTAGCGAAGATCCACGGGCTATAGAATTGCTCCAGGAAATAGGAATGATCAGTAAATTGAAAAAAAATGATCTCGAAAACGAGCTTCCTGAACCAGAAACTGAAAATGAAATAGGAATCGACTGAGTCAATTTTCAAAACACAGATTAGCCAATTTTTTTATTCATTATTATCATGAATCATTAACCGCTTATGTATTCTTTCCTAACTGAAGATGAGATCATTAAACGAATATTGTTGACTGACCATCAATCATTTCATGAAGAACCATTTCCACAGTTTTCTGGAAAACCTCCCCGGCCGGCTGCTGTATTGCTGCCCCTTACAATGGTTGATGGCGATTGGCAGGTATTATTTACCCGCAGAACCGATATTGTTGAACATCATAAAGGGCAGGTTTCTTTCCCGGGCGGCGCCGCAGATCCTGACGATGCGGGTATCGAAGATACTGCCCTGCGGGAGGCAGATGAAGAAATCGGTTTATCCCGAACAGATGTACGTATCCTGGGGAAACTGGGTGAAATGCTGACGGTGACAAATTTTTATATAACACCCATCGTCGGGGTTTTTGATTGGCCTTATGCATTCAAAGTTCACACGATTGAAGTTGGCAGGGTTTTTACCCTGCCGCTGAAATGGTTATCAGATCGAGATAATTGGCAGGAATTTATCCGCAAGGAAACTCAGCGTCCGGTCATCACTTATTCTCCATATGATGGAGAGTTATTATGGGGTGTAACAGCCCGGATCACAGTCGAATTTATTCGAACATTGGGATTTCTCTAAATATAAGGGGCTTTTTCAGAGGCAGTGATCCAGTATTCAAGCTGACCAATCAGGATTGGCATAAGTTCTTCAGTTCTTTGAATAAAAATCCCTGGGTTATTGTAGGCATCCCCGCCAACATTGCTTACAAGATCCGTCACTCCTCGAAGAATAATACATCTGATATTATTCTTTTTAGACACCCAGGCAATCGCCCCTGATTCCCAATCTGCAGCAACCGCGCCGAACCGGGAATTAAGCTGATCGATATCCCCTGGAAAAATATCTCTATCTGCTGAGATTAATAATCCACGTTGAACATTTAGAGGATAAGGAGGAATACTCCAGGATAGATCAAGGTCAGTAGAATAATTTTCCAGAGCCAATTCTGCATCGCCCATTTGTTCAAAGATATCGTAAACGATTGTTTTTTCAACCAGGATGATGGTTCCGAGCTCTATGTGACCATAAAACCCTCCGCAGCTACCAGGATTAATGATCAACCCGGGTTTAAAATGATCGATCGCATATTGAGCAGTGGCAGCAGCAGAAATTTTTCCCCAGCCTCCTTGAAAATAGATTAATTCATGCCCAACTGAAAGAATTGAAAACCATTCACCGTATATACCATTTTCCAATCTTATTCCTGGAAATATTTTTTTAACTGCCTGCCATTCCGCATCAGCCGAAATTAAGATCAAGACTTTCATTTTAATTTCCCATTACTGGATTAATTACTAAACCCGGCCTTCAAAGTAATCGATCACAAATTCCAAAGCTGCATTCGATGACATAAATTTATTATCTTTCCGATCACCTTGAAATAAAAAAGGACGGGACCAATTACCTTCATTTGTTGATAAACCAAACCAGGTTGTACCAACCGGTTTTCCCGGTAATCCACCTCCAGGACCTGCAATTCCGCTGACACTGATGGAAATATCAGAACCTAATAATATTCTGGACCCGATTGCCATCTGAATAACAGTTTGCTGACTGACTGCACCAAATTCAGATAATATATTATCGGTCACGCCAAGTAATTTTGTTTTTACAGAATTGGAATAGGCAATGATCCCGCCAAGAAAATATTCGGATGATCCAGCGATATTGGTCAGACGGTGCCCGATCAGCCCCCCAGTGCACGACTCTGCAGTAGAAATAAACCAATTCTTTTGTTTCAAAAACATACCGACTTTTTCTTCAAGTTTTAAAACTGCAGGCTGTGTCATATTTTTTTCTCGTATTCTGAGTGATTGTTATAAACAAGCATAATTAATCTATTCCAAGTATAAATCCATAAAGCCAGGAATTCAGGATAAAATTTGATCCATGGAAATTACCTCTCACTTGCAGGGCATACTTGATACGCTCCCGCTGAAGCCCGGCTGTTACATTATGAAAAATGTTGCCGGCACGATTATCTATGTCGGAAAAGCGATCAATCTCAAAAATCGGGTAAGGTCATATTTTCATTCTGATTCAAGTCATGATGGAAAGACCCGCCGCCTTGTTAGGGAAATTTCCCATATTGAATGGATCGTTGTGGGCTCTGAGTTGGAAGCCTTGATCCTTGAAATGAATCTGATCAAGCAGCACAGGCCAAAATTTAATATCCGTCTGAAAGATGATAAACGCTACCCTTACATAAAAATACATTGGAACGAAGATTATCCAAGAGTAACGGTTACACGATTAATGACAGAGGACGGTGCTAGATATTTCGGACCATACACATCGGCATGGGCTGTTTACCAAACTCTGGATGTTTTACGAAGAATTTTCCCTTATCTCTCCTGTGACCGGGAAATTACCGGCCTTGATAAAAAAGCATGTTTATACCTGGACATCAAACTCTGTATTGCACCCTGTATTGGAGCAGTTGATCAAACAGGTTACCGGCAAATGATTTCAGACTTGATGGATTTTCTGGCAGGGCACAGCGAAGCCATCCTTAACAGACTTGAGCTCGAAATGAAAAATGCTGCAGAAGAACTTCGGTTTGAGAAGGCAGCCGCCCTCAGAGACAGATTAAAAGCCGTTCACTCTATTGTTGAACAGCAAAAAGTGGTTTTCCCGGCGGATTACCTTGATTCCGATGTATTAGCTATGGCTCGAAGCGATGGTGAGGCTTGTGTGCAGATTTTTTTCATCCGTGCCGGCAAAATGATTGGCCGGGAATACTTTATTCTCGAAGGAACTGAAGAAACCAGTGATTCAGAAGTGATGACCCAATTTGTTCAGCAATTTTATTCAGAAGCAGCAACTTTACCTGAACAAATGCTGCTGCCTCAGCAGATAGAAGAAGCTCAAATCGTATCTCAATGGCTGAGAGCAAAAAATGGCGGAAAAAAAGTCAAAATGCTCGTCCCAAAAAAGGGACAAACACACGAACTTGTGCAGATGGCAGCCGAAAATGCATCAGAAACCCTGCAATCTTTAAGGGCACAATGGCAGGCGGATACACACAAACAGGAACTTGCCCTGGCAGAGTTACAGTCTGCATTTGGATTGACTCAACCCCCGAACAGGATCGAATGCTATGATGTATCTCACACCCAGGGTGTTGCCACAGTTGGAGCGATAATCGTTTTCGAACAGGGTGTGCCAGCTAAAAGGATGTACCGTAAATTCAACATCGACAGTACATCGATTGGTGCCCCTGATGATTTTGCCAGCATGGAGGAAATGCTAACGAGGCGATTTAAAAGGTGGAAAGCCTCGAATGAGATTGAGAAGCTTGCTCCAGGAGCAAAACCGGATGAATCCTTTTCATTTTTACCCGACCTGATCATTATTGACGGCGGCAAGGGGCAGTTAAGCCGGGCTGTAAAAGTGCTGGATGAGTTTGAACTTGGAAAAAAGGTGCCGGTTGTCGGTTTAGCGAAAAGAGAGGAAGAGATATTTTTCCCGCATCGATCCGAACCCATGCTGCTGGGGAGACATTCCCAGGGGTTATATCTTGTTCAAAGAATCAGGGATGAAGCACACAGATTTGGTATCACAGCCCATCGATCCCGCAGATCTAAACAAGGACTGGCATCAAAACTTGATTCAATCCCGGGCATAGGGCCAGCACGCCGGAAAAAACTTTTGATCCATTTTGGATCTATTGAAAAAATCAGCTCAGCCAGCATTGAAGAATTAGCCAAAGTACAGGGAATGACCAAAGCTGCAGCCGAAAGTATAAAAGCCAATTTGGATTAAAATTCATAAAGATATTGTTTGAAAATGAAAAATTAAAATCTGCCGGAAAATAAAATGGTAAAATATTTTGCTTGAATAGAAGTATATATAACAAACAATTGAAGTCACACAAACATATTATTTAATTCAGAAGGTATTTGAGATGTCAGCCAAGACAAAAAACAGTAAACAAGAAAAAAAAGATTTTTATACCCGTACATTGCGGCGCAACCAGATCATTTTTGGGGTAGTTGCAGCGTTATTAATTCTTTCAATGGCCCTTTCCCTGGTTAAGTTCTAAAATCATTAAAGTCAGTACTTTTTGACCGGGTACCTTCATTATTTGCGGTTGAGTTTGCAAACCGTGGTTTACTCTCGCACCTGTTTTAACATGATCAAAAAGAAAATGTGAAAAAATATGCTTGAAATATTAATTGGAATTGAAGATCATTATGAAGAATTGACCCGTCAATTGATGGAAATTGGCAATGATTATCAAAAAGCCGCTGATATCAATAAAGAACGGACTGAGATCGAACCGATTGTCGAGAAAGCCAGGCAGTATCGTCAAGCTTTAAAAAAACTTGAAGATGCTGAGGCATTTGCCCAGGCAGAACAGGATGCAGAACTTCGAGAACTGGCAGAAATGGAAGCAGCTGAGCTAAGAATCACCATCCCTGCAATTGAAACAGAACTCAAGAATATGCTGGTTCCAAAAGATCCACGGGATGAGAAAAATGTATTTGTAGAAATTCGCGCTGGTACTGGCGGTGATGAAGCCGCTTTATTTGCTGCCGACCTTTTCCGGATGTATAACCGATATGCCGAGCGGCAGCGATGGAAATCTGAAGTGATGTCTGCAAGCGAGATCGGTATCGGTGGTTTCAAAGAGGTGATCTTTGAAATTAAAGGCAAGGGAGCCTATTCAAAATTAAAATGGGAATCTGGTGTTCACCGGGTTCAGCGTGTACCAACAACAGAAGCTCAAGGCCGGATTCACACATCCACTGCGACGGTAGTCGTTCTGGCGGAAGTGGAAGATGTGGAAGTTAACATCCCCGACAGTGACATTGAAATTGATGTGTATCGATCTGCCGGCGCCGGTGGTCAAAATGTGCAAAAGAACTCAACTGCTGTCCGGATCACCCACAAACCAACCGGAATCGTGATTGCGTGCCAGGATGAACGTTCTCAGCTGCAAAATAAATTACGGGCAATCTCCATTTTACGCGCCCGGCTATACGAAATGGAAGAGCTGAAACGGCGTGAACAGCTTGAGGATACACGCCGTTCGCAGGTTGGGTCTGGTGAAAGATCTGAGAAAATACGAACCTACAATTACCCGCAGTCACGGGTTACCGATCACAGGATCGGTGTTTCATCCTATAATCTGCCGGTGGTGATGGATGGCGATATTGAAATCTTCATTGAAAAACTTTCCAACCGCGATGAAGCGGATAAATTATCTGTCAGCAGTGATGATGACGACGAATGATCAAAGAGATCGCCTCGATTCTGCCAGGTGAAACAAAAATTTTTGATGCCCAATTATTATTACGCCAAATCACCGGCCATAATCGGGCATGGTTTATCAGTCACCCTGAGGCAGAATTAAACCCTGATGAACTAAAACAATTACAAATCAGCATTAAGAAAATTCAGGATGGCGTGCCATTACCCTATGTATTGGGTCGCTGGGAATTTTTCGGATTGGACTTTGTCGTCACACCGGATGTGCTTATTCCCCGGCCTGAGACCGAAATCCTGGTTGAAAATGTCATTTCTCATGTCAGAGCGCACCCACAGATTGAATATAATATTCTGGATGTAGGCACAGGTTCAGGTATTATTCCGATCAGCCTGGCAGTTCATATCCCGAATTCTTACTATCAATGCACCGACATTTCAAAATCAGCGATCTCAATTGCACATCGAAATGCTTTACGGAATGGGGTTGAACAAAGGATTAATTTTATTGAATGTGACCTGCTTCCAGAAATGCTTGATCTGCATAACTTTGACATCATAACTGCCAACCTGCCTTACATTCCAACTTCTACCTTGCCTGAACTTGAAATATTTAATAAAGAACCCACCCTGGCGCTTGATGGCGGTCCTGACGGACTCGCATTAGTTAATAAACTGCTCGGCCTTATTGCCGGCAATCTGAATCAGGGCTGCCTGGTGCTGCTGGAAATTCAAAACGACCAGGGACCGACTGTGTCCGAATTGGCCCGTGAAAAATTTCCATCAGCTGTCATTAGAATTATTCGGGACCTGGCAGGCTTCGATAGAATCGTTTCCATTCTTTGTTAATACAAAAATCTGAAATCCCTTGAAAACTGAAATAATAAGTATTTTTCATCCTGAAGCCTTACAAATTGCCCTTGAAATAATCAGGGACGGCGGGTTGATCGCTTTCCCAACGGATACTGTCTATGGGCTGGGTGCAGATGCCTTTAATGACCTGGCTGTCAATACAATATACATAGCCAAAGGCCGGTCTATCGAAAAAGCAATACCCCTTCTTATTGGAGATCTTGATCAATTATCACTCGTCAGCAGGAAAGTGAATTTTAAAAGTGAAAAAATTGCATCACATTTTTGGCCTGGACCATTGACGATCATTTTCCCAAAACAAATTTCCATCCCAATTTCTGTCACACCATATGAAACGGTTGGGGTGAGAATTCCAGATCTCCAGTGTACAAAAGATATCCTCAAATTTACCGGTCCACTTGCTGTTACATCAGCAAATATATCTGGAATGAGCAGCCCAACCAATGCCCGTGATGTTTTTAATCAATTGAATGGCAGGATTCCCCTCATTCTGGATGGCGGCCCAACCCCTGGCGGAATTCCATCGACAGTTGTTGATTGCTCAGGTGATGAACCGATCATTCTGCGGGAAGGACCAATCAGCCTGCTGGATATAAAGAAAATATTATCCTAGTATTTTAGGACAACGGCCAGGTGGGAAGAACATCGAAATCCATCGAAGAATGATGACCAAGGACAAACCGATAATATCCGGCTGAGGCGATCATGGCTGCATTATCAGTACAATAAGCAAATTTTGGAATGTTGACCTTAAATTCTTTTTGGCTTATGAATGCTTCCCTCAATGCCTTATTTGCGGAGACGCCGCCGGCGATTAGTATTTCACTAACTCCAAATTCGCGGGCAGCGTTTATTGTTTTTGCCAGCAATGTACCCACCACCGCCGATTGAAAACTGGCAGCCATATCTTCCACAGGCAGAACTTTTTGGTCAGCCTGGTAACGTCGGACTTCCCGAAGAACCGCTGTCTTTATCCCGCTGAAGGAAAAATCCCAAACTCCATCCGTTTTTGCCCGCGGGAAACTGAAGGAATCCGGGTTTCCATTTTCTGCTGCTTTTTGAATTGATGGTCCGCCAGGATATGGCAATCCAAGCAAACGGGCTGTTTTATCAAATGCCTCACCAGCAGCATCATCAAGCGTCGCACCCAACCTCTGATAAGTCAAATGATCTGTCATCAAATTTAATTCAGTATGACCTCCTGAGACTAACAATGCCAGCAAAGGAAACTTTGGCGCAGCAGCACCGTGATTCTCTTCACTTACCTCATTATTCTTTTCAGAGACCCAGGAAGAATAAATATGACCTTCAAGGTGATTCACACCGATAATCGGTTTTGATGCACCCAGGGCAAGACCCTTGGCTGCGTTGACACCAACAACCAGTGAACCTGCCAGCCCGGGGCCGCGGGTTACAGCAATAGCATCTATATCTTTTAATGTCAGGCCGGCCATTTCCAGTGCTTCTTTTATTACCGGATAAATACTCAAAACATGCTGTCTTGAAGCGACCTCTGGAAAAACGCCACCGTATCTTGCATGGATATCCATTTGGGAAGCAACGATGGACGATAGTAAATAACGCCCATTTTCGATGACTGCAGCAGCAGTTTCGTCGCAGGAAGACTCTATCGCCAGAATCCTTGCTGATGGTAATGTTGTCATTGATCAAATATCCTGTTCAAAAATAAATAAAATACTGTAAGATTGAAAGAATGATCGCCTTAACCAAACTTTTGAAAATCATACCATACACAGTTTTTTCATTCGAAGATCTTTTAATCATTTGCCGGCTTCTTAATATTTTGAAAGAGGAGTAATTATGGGAATCTCAACCGTTATTGGCAGCATGCCCGGATATTTATCAAAACCTGCCGGGACCGGTCCCTGGCCTGTGGTGATTGTCATCCAGGAGTGGTGGGGATTGGATCAACAAACAAGATCCATCGCAGATAGATTTGCTGCTGAAGGCTACCTGGCTTTTTCTCCTGATCTTTATCACGGGGAATTGGCACAAATTGGTGACAATGAAACAGCGATGCGGCTAGTTCAAAAATATGGGCCGGGTTCACCTGATGAATTATCAAAATTATAC
>CAZBRI010000016.1:0-17214 GCA_964494055.1 uncultured Anaerolinea sp. | reverse complement strand
AAACTGACCTATGCTGATCAGAAGGATCGTGTTTCCTAATTTTGCGGCTAAAACTTCGCTGACCGGCTGTCGTAAAGACCAGGAAATCCCCAAGTTCCCCTGTCCCCATTGAGCGATGGTATCCAGGAATTGATCGGGGAAAACCGGTTTATCCAGCCCGAATTGTATACGTAATGCTTGCTGTGATTCCTGCGATATACGCACATTTCGCCCGATAACCGAGCGAACAGGGTCCCCTGGCAGTACACGGAAGAGTATAAAGTTCAACACCACCACGACTGCCAGGGTTAATACAGCAAGCACTATTTTTCTAAATAGGTAATCACCACGGTTCATTTAATTGGCTTAACACTGCTCAATGAGATGGATGATTCCAAACCTAGTGGTGATACTATGAAATCTTTAAATTTATCTGAACGATATGCCTGTGTACTTGCATCATAATACAGCACAATATAAGGCCTGTCATTGAAAACCATATCCTGCATCTGCCAGACAATTTTTTGCCTTTCATTGGGATCTAATATTGTTTGCTGCTTAAGGTATAAGGCATCATATTCAGGGTTGGAATAACCGCTGTCACTCCAGCCGCCCTCGATAAATTGACCGGATGTCATGACGCTTAACATAAAATCTGGATCAGGATCAGATCCCCAGCCCCAGATCACCAGGTCATAATCACCGGTCGGTGTAACAGAAGCTGTGAGGCTATCAGGATCTACAGATTGCGGAATTGTCTTTACACCTATTTCTTTATACCAGCCGGTTAACAAGTCGGCAACCCTGGGATAATTTGAACTATCGGAAGCAAATTGAAGACGAAACTCGAGACGGATATCCCCTTTTGAACGAACGCCATCCGCCCCAAGTTTATAACCAGCATCTTCCAAAATCTGGGCAGCTTTTTTTAAATCGAATGCCGGATTTTGGATAGTGCTGTGCCAGAAACCGCCGCCAAGAACCGGCGGAATAATCGTCGTACCAACTTCACCAAAACCCTGGAGGACAACATCAACAAGGTCCTGCTTATTCATAGCAGTTTCCAGTGCAAGCCGGACTTGGGGATCTTCCAGCGCAGGATTGCGTTTTGGTGCAGGGTCATTGGAAGCTGGAACCGAATTGATGATCAATTCAGTGATTCCCCTTGCAGGCGATTCGATGGCAGTTACATTAGGAAATCCCTTTACAGTTTCAAAAGCGCTGCTCGGAACCTCGGTCATCAGTTCAATATCACCAACCTTAAGCGCCTGAACCATCGCATCAGAATTTTCGAAGGTCTGGAAAATCACCTGGTCTATAAATGGTTTACCGTCAAAATAATCAGCATTTGCACCTAAAACAAGGATGCCCTTTTCTTTATCAAAATTTTGTATTTTAAATGGACCCGAGCCATTGGTGTTGAAATTATTAAAATTCTGTAATTCTTCAGCTGTTTTGAATTTTTCAAAATCCTTGGAAAACATTGTATAAAGGTATGACACCCGGTATTCCATGTTGCTCACAGGTTTTTCCAGTGTGATCTCAACTGTTTTATCATCCAGGGCTTTGACTGTTTTAAAACCGATTACATAGTTTGAGATGGTTGACCACCATTCTGGATTTGTCATGGGTGCCTCAATACTCCAGACGACATCCTTGGCTGTCAGTGACTCACCGTTATGCCATTTTATTCCTTCTTTCAGGGTAAATGTCCAAACCAGGCCGTCATCCGAATGTTTCCATGATTTTGCCAGGCAGCCGGTATATTTTCCATCCGGTCCCTCTTTAACAAGAGTGCTGTACACAAGGTCGAAAATTGTAGTTGATTCAACTAAAAAAGCATAGGCGGGGTTAAGAGTATCCGGTTTTCCCAGCCAGCCGATGTGTAACACGACCGGTTGTGCTGCTGTCTTGCTTGGAAAACTCCCGCAGGCTGAGATGGATAAGATCAGAACAAGAAGAACTAACATCAAACGTTTCATCTTTCAGCTCCTTTCCCGTGACCATCCCGGGAACAACTCGCTATATAATTAATTCATTTCCACAGTCTTTTGTAATCACAATAGAAAAAATCCACACCAATTTCCTTCATCATTATTTTACATTAAGTTTAGTTTCTATAATATCAAATGCCTGTTTTTTTACAGTATTTCATCAATATTAGCTATACTTAACTTAATATATCTTTTTTTTCACTTCAGGCCATTATAGAATTTCAATGGAAATAATATGGAAAAAATCATCCAGGTGACTGAAAAATATGAGCGCAATGGCTGGCCTTCGCTTCCAAGGCCTGATCAAAAAAACCCACCAGGCTGGGACCTATCCCTGGTCACTGCCCAGGAAAGGATTCGGAATCATCATTTGTCATCAGATGGTCAGACAATTGCATTTATCAAAGACAACGGTTATCTATCCGATATATTCTGCCTTTCTTCAAATGGCGGATGGCCGGCTCGTGTTACAACCAATCGCAGACTGGTTGCGTATTGGGATGATGAGATTCCCCAATGGTCGCCGGATAATCAGCATCTTGCTTTTTGTATCGACGGTCATGTATTTATCAGCTCTGATCATGGACGCAGCCTTCCAAAAAAGATTACCGATTTCTCAGATGGTGCTGGTTCGCCAAGATGGATGCCTGATTCAAACGGGCTGATCGTTTCTATAACCCGGCACGAAGCCGATCAACTGGTATTAACCGATATAAACGGATCATGGCCCACGCAGCTAACCAACTCTGCCGATGGCGATCATTGGGATGCCCGGGTCAGCCCCGATGGAAAAAAGATTGCTTACACTTTTCGACCTTTCAATGATCTAAATCGACTGGATATTTGTTTGATCGATCTGAAAAGCGGAACTTCCAGCACATTGTACGGTAAATCGCAGACCCGCGCTCACGAACCCCGCTGGTCTTCTGATGGCAAGTGGATTGCCTTTATATGCCAGGAAAATGGTCATGATGATCTCTGGATGGTCCATCCGGATGGAGAAGGATTGCAGCAAATAACGGGCTGCGGCTGCGATATTGTACAGTTCGATTGGCACCCGAAACATATGCAGATACTGGCCTCAATCAACCGTGCTGGTGCCTTTGACCTGGCTTTAATTGACATATCTTCTGGAGAAATTTCAAATTTACGTAATGAAAATGGGATACATGGCAATCCTCAGTGGTCCAAAAATGGTGCATTTTTCACCTTTGAATTTGAAAGCCCGCTCCAGCCCCCTGAAATTTATCGAATGGATATGAAAACAAGGTCGGTCACGCAGCTGACATCCTCATTTATCCCGGCGCTGGCTGCCAACAAATTGGTCCCCCCGGAAGAGGTGCGTTACAAGTCATTTGACGGGATGGATATTCCAGCATTTTTATACCGCCCTGCAAAACCCAACGGGGCAGCTGTGCTTTACCCTCACGGCGGTCCGTCAGGACAATCCTGCCTTGAATGGGATATTCTCGCACAATATCTCGTTGCAAAAGGCTACACTTATATTGCCCCAAATTATAGAGGCTCCACAGGTTATGGATTAGCCTTTGAACATGCCAACTATAATGATTGGGGAGTGGGGGACACAAAGGACTGCTTATTTGGAGCAAAATACCTGGCATCTCTCCCCTGGATTGACCCGGCTAGATTGGCGATCATGGGAGGCAGTTATGGCGGTTACATGACCAACTGCTGCCTTTCACGTGATCCGGAATATCTTTTCGCATGCGGAATTGCAAAATATGGCGACGCCAACACAGTGAGTTCATGGGCATTATGTAAGCGTGAACTGCGCCTTTATACCGAGATATTTTTGGGGCATCCGGCAAAAAACCGCGGCATATACCGCGACAGCTGTCCGATTTACGATGCTGCAAATGTTCAAAAACCGATTTTACTGCTGCATGGTCTGGAAGATGATGTCGTCCCGCCAGAGGCAAGTGAAGAGTGGGCTTCTGCTCTGCGTGAGAATGGTAAAACGTTTGAATACAAAACCTATGCCGGCGAACCGCATGGTTTCCTGCGCAGGGAAAATCTTCTGGATGTTTATTCGAGGATTGAACGCTTTCTGGATTGGTACTTGATGCCCTGACACTGTTCAAAAGCAATAACTGGAAAGTTATCTGAACATGCAGGCAGATTACTTTATTTCGATGATGACTAAGTCAAAGCTGACTCGATCAAGAAATTGGTATCCTGAGTACTTTCTGACTTATTTAACCATGCCAGGAATTCAACATTCCCCTTGGGACCCAGCAGCGGGGATTTAATCAGCCCCTGAATCGAAAAACCCTGCCCCTGGATATAACCCGCCAGGTCTTCAAGCACCCTTCTATGCACTAGCGGATCCCTTACAACCCCATCTCCTTTTGCAACATCTGCCCGGCCGGCCTCGAACTGCGGTTTGATGAGTGTGACCACGTTTGCGTCAGCACTCAGCCAGCGGGAAAAAACCGGCAGCAGGATTTTCAGGCTGATAAAAGAAGCATCACAAACCAGCAATTGGACTGGTTCCGGGAGAATATCAACATACCTGGCATTTGTTTCTTCCATCACAACAATTCGGGGGTCAGATCTCAGCTTCCAGTGCAGAATACCCTTCCCGACATCAATGGTATAGATTCGGACTGCCCCATGCTGAAGTAAACAATCGCTAAAACCGCCTGTCGATGCCCCGACATCAGCACATACCATACCAGCAGGATTGACAGGGAAGGCTTCCAGCGCACCCAGCAGCTTTTCACCGCCGCGGGAAACAAAACGCGGTCCAACATCCAAATCGATCTCTACATCTGCGGGAAACGCAGCTCCGGCCCTGTCACACATCTGTCCTTTTACCCGCACCTGCCCGGCCATAATGAAAGCCTGCGCCCTTGAACGGGTTTCAGCTAAGCCTCTTTCTACGAGCAGATTATCCAGTCGAACTTTTATCATTTTCCAGCTTTCTTTTTCTCAAACTGCTGCTTTTGGTTCCAATGAGTTGTAATGTGATGATAACTAATTAAATCACCTTGAATATTCTACCTTCAATCCGGCAAAAGAATGTCTATGCCTGGCCTCAGGTAAGGTAAAATATTGGGATGCTGACTGCACTCATTAAAACAATGCGTCCAAGACAGTGGCCAAAAAATTTCTTCGTGTTTTTTGCCATCATTTTTGATAAACAGCTTTTCCACGAATATGCTTTTTTGCATACACTGGCGGGATTTATATTGTTTTGTTTCGCATCCAGTATTGTATATCTCGTCAATGATATCGCTGATATAGAATCTGACAGGCAGCATCCTGTAAAAAAGAACCGGCCGTTACCATCCGGTAAATTACCCATTTCCACCGCCTGGATAACAGCAGCTGTTTTAGTGGTCATAATTCTGCCTTTGGCTTACTGGCTGGCCCCGGGTTTTGCTGCTGTTCTGGCCGCGTACCTGGTGATCAACCTGGCATATTCAAAATGGCTCAAGCATGTCCCAATTCTGGACGTATTTATCATTGCATCAGGATTCGTTCTGCGGGTTGAAGCAGGTGTGGCTTTGATCGTTGTTGAACGTTTTTCACCGTGGTTATATGTTGTCACAACTCTCGGTTCACTTTATCTTGGTTTTGGTAAACGCAGAGCCGAACTCTCCCTTTTGCAGAAGGGTGCCGGTTCACATCGCAAAGTATTGGAAGGATATACCATTCCATTGCTGGACCAGTACATCACGATCGTTTCAGCAGCTACGATTCTCTCCTACTCCCTCTACACATTTTCTGCTCCAAACCTGCCAACCAATCACAGTATGATGCTGACAATTCCATTTGTTGCTTACATCATATTCAGGTATCTGTACCTCATCCAGGTTACCCAGGATGCTGGTGCACCTGAGGAAGTATTACTCACAGACCGCCCGATCCAGATCGCCATATTATTAACTGGATTGGTTATTATGGCCGTATTTTATATAAAATGACCCGAGCCTCTGCGCCAGGCAAGATTATTTTGTTCGGGGAACATGCAGTAGTTTATGAACAACCTGCACTTGCCGTTCCTGTTACCCAGGTACACGCTGACGTAGAGATCACAAATTGGGATTCATCTCAAAAACCATTATCAAATGACCCGCTTGCTTCGATCTGGATAGACGCACCTGGAATAGATCTAAAAAAATTCCTTTCAGATCTTCCTGCAGATAACCCGATAAGATTTACATTTCAAAATTTTGTAACTTTTTCTCAAATTGAATTGACCTCTCTCATGGATCAATTTAACACGAACGGGATAACCATTCATATCACATCCAGCATACCAGTCGCATCTGGACTGGGTTCCGGCGCGGCAGTATCAGCAGCTTTGATCAGAGCCCTTTCCCTGCATTTCCTGCAGCCCCTTACCGCCGCACAAATAAACCAGCTGTGTTATGAAACCGAAAAGATCCATCACGGGAACCCTTCCGGTATTGATAACACAGTCATCACTTTCGCCGAACCTGTTTACTTTACGCGGGGAAAACCAATACAAACTTTTCGGACTGGCAAACCATTCACCCTTGTCATAGCAAATACAGGCATTCCGGCCCCGACGAAAGAATCAGTATCAGATGTACGAAAACTATGGCAATCGGATACTGTTTATTGGGGTAAGGTTTTTTCTGAGATCGGTGCAATCGCAAGCAATGCAAAAAACATCATTGAACAGGGAAACTGGCAGTTACTGGGTCCCTTGATGAATGAAAACCATCGCCTGTTGCAAGAACTGACAGTTTCTTCTCCCGAATTGGATAGCATGGTAAATACCGCATTAGGCAGCGGGGCTATTGGAGCAAAACTATCAGGAGGCGGCCGCGGCGGGAACATCATCGCCCTGGTTGATCATCACAATCAGGAGAAGGTTGCTTCCGCTCTTGAAAAATTATCCAACACAGCCCCAATCATCACAACCATCCAATGAATATATTATTATTAAAACTTTTCCTTGCCCCGGTCATCATCGGGGGTGCGAGCCTGGCAGGCCGGCGCTGGGGCCCGGGTGTCAGCGGCTGGCTCGTGGGTTTACCATTAACTTCCGGCCCGGTAATATTTTTTGTTTCGATCAGTCATCCCATCTCATTTGCTGCTTCGACAGCATTAGGCACTCTTAGCGGCGGTATTGCGCTGGTCACATTTTGCCTGGTTTATTCATGGCTCGCGATCTACTTTAACTGGGCTGTTTCCATCACAGGCAGTATCTTTTTTTATGGCCTTGTAACCATCCTTATGCAGAATGTAATCCTGCCTCTCTGGATCATATTCAGCCTGGTGGTCATATTTATTTTTATCGGTTTACAACTAATGCCTAAAAAAACGCAGTTGATGGTCAGGGAAAGCACTCCAGGAAAATGGGACTTACCTGTTCGAATCTTTATTGGCACATCCTTTATTTTCGGTTTGACAGCCATTGCCCCCCTGATCGGTCCCCGGCTTACCGGTTTGTTGTCTACAATTCCTTTATACACGGCCATTCTTGCCATCTTCGCCCACCGGCTTCAAGGGGCTGCCGGGGCTGCAAGTTTATTACGCGGTTTACTCTTCGGTCTTTTTGGTTTTTCAGGTTTTTATCTAGTACTGTCACTTTTTCTGGATCCTGGCAGGCAGTTAACCCCCATCAATGGCGGCATCGCGGCAGCTTTTTTTGCAGCTGTCGTAACCGCTCTCTTGATCCAGGGATTATCTTTTCTGTTTATGAAACATACCCCAACCTAATAAAAAGAGGAACTTATGTCGAATAATTCAGATGTCATCATTATCGGCGCTGGAATCCACGGAGCGAGCCTGGCTTTTCACCTGGCTAAACGCGGAGTAAGCGTGACAGTCCTTGAAAAAAGCTATACCGCAGCCGGAGCAACCGGACGATCAAGCGGATTGGTCCGAATGCACTATGATACTGAAATAGATTCAAGGCTTGCCTGGAAATCCTTCCAATACTTTCGAAACTGGGAAGAAATGGTCGGAGGGCACTGCGGCTTTACCAGGACCGGTTTCATACAGATCGTCGGCCGGAAAGACGTGGAGGCTTTGAAGACAAATGTTGCCATGCAGCAGAGAGTCGGTATTCCGAGTTTTCTCATCACTGCCGAAGATGTCAAAAGGTTATCTCCAGGTTTTTCCACGGATGATTTTGACCTGGCAGCTTATGAGCCTGAATCGGGTTATGCGATGCCCGGAGATACAGCTTCTGCTTTCATTAACAAGGCCAGGGAATTGGGTGCCCGGCTGGTGCAGGACTGTGCAGTGACAGGTTTGATTCTTTCAGGCAGCAAAATTGAAGGCGTTGACACTAAAAACGGGAAATATTTTTCCCCGGTTGTTGTGAACGCTGCAGGTGCCTGGGCCGGACAGCTCAATAAAATGGCTGGCCTTGACCTGCCTTACGATACATGGCGTCATGACACCATGTTTGTAAAAGGCCCCTCACGGCTTGATAGTGTTCAGCCAACCGTGATCGACTTCCCGAATGAACAATATTTCCGGCCTGAAGGCGGTCTGACACTGGTTGGGCTCGAAGATGGTAATCCGCTCGGGGAATCACCTGATGGAGATTCAGATCACTCAAAACCTGGATTTATCGAAAAGGCTATTGACCGGATTTGCCTGCGCATCCCTGAAATGGAACAGGGATCCCTTCACAGCTCACACGGCGGTTATGATGGTATCACCCCGGACCAACACCCGATGCTCGGCCAAACCGGTCCGGATGGTTTTTACCTTGATTGCGGATTCAGCGGAACCGGGTTTAAAATCGGACCCGCTGTGGGTCTCTGCATGTCAGAATTAATATTGGATGGTGCATCAAGCTCGGTCGACATTTCTCAACTATCCCCCCTGCGCTTTCCTTCCGGAAATTTAATTTCCGGGACATACCAGAGTATCTGGCACTAAATAATACAATTTCAAAACGGGACTCCCTTAGTTATGGGAGTCCCGTTTTTTTTATTAATTTTGAATTTATAAATCACCATCAACCTTAAAATCTCTGGTGATAATGACAATCATTATTTTTAGCAAATAAATGAGACAACCAGGTATTCTTAAGATGACTGGAAAACTGGTCAATATCCCTGATTCTAAACAAGCTGCATTTATTTATTGTTAGTGGCTTTTTACAGGATTGGAAAGCACTCCCAATCCTTCAATTTCCACTACAACTTCATCACCAGGTTTGAGCGGTCCAACACCGGCCGGGGTGCCAGTAAATAAAATATCCCCCGGTTCAAGTGTCATAACGGATGAAATAAATGCAATCAGGGTATTAACGTTGAAAACCATATCCCTTGTTGAACCCATTTGCCTGAGCTGGCCGGAGACCCGGCAGGTGATCAGGGCATCTGATGTATCGAAATCTGTATCGATCCATGGGCCGAATGCACAAAACGTATCAAAACCCTTGGCCCGCGTCCATTGGCCGTCGGATTTTTGTAGATCACGGGCTGTCACATCGTTGCCAACCGTATAACCAAGTATATAATTCTTGACATTTTCAGTCGTGATGTCCCGTCCCCGTTTCCCGATGACCACAACCAGTTCAGCCTCGTGCTCCACCTGCTGAGATTGAGGCGGTAGAATGATCGATTCACCTGGATTAATAATCGAGGATGGGGGTTTTAAGAATATCAAAGGGATTTTCGGAACATCATTTCCGAGTTCTTTCGCGTGTTCAACATAATTCCGGCCGATGCAGATGATCTTACTCGGCTGTGTAGGCGCTAACAGCTTGACTTCACTCAAGGGTAATTCTGCTTCCTGACGCCGGTATTCTTCAAAAATGTTTCCTTCGATCTCACCGACTTTATCCTCATAAACCCATCCAAAGCGGGGAGATTGTTTCTTGTATTGATAACGAACGATCCGCATATTAGCCTCTTTTTACAATTTATTTTTCGAAAACATCAATGTATGTTCAGAATCGATCTACTTATAACCATTGGGGTGATTCAGATGCCAATCCCATGCAGACCCGATGATTTCTTTTAAGGAATCACGCTCCGGCTTCCAGCCCAGCTCACGCCTGATTTTTTCAGAGGAGGCCACAAGACGGGCAGAATCACCCGGGCGTCTGCCGTGTTCAATGACAGGAATATTTCTCCCGGACACGCTGCTGGCAGTATCGATTACATCTCGAACCGAATACCCTGTTCCCGATCCCAGGTTGTAAATCATCCGGTCTCGTTCTGAAAGTGCCCCAAGAGCCAGAAGATGCGCAGAAACCAGGTCAGCGATGTGTATGTAGTCACGAATGCAGGTGCCATCCGGTGTCGGGTAATCGGTACCAAAAATGTAGGCCGATTCAGCCCGGCCAAGTGCGACCTCCAGAACTCTTGGGATCAGGTGCGATTCTGGCTGATGTGCTTCCCCTTTTCCGGGTAAAGCACCGCTTGCATTGAAATAGCGCAGGGCAGCAAAATGAAGGCCATAAATTTGCCGATACCATTCGAGAGAATTTTCAACGGCCAGCTTTGTATACCCATAAGTATTTGTTGGGCCGATAGGCGATTCTTCTGTAATTGGTTCTTCACTGGATTGATAGACTGCAGCCGTAGACGATAATACAAATTTCCGGACACCCGCTTTTACTGCCGTTTCAATCAATGATAACGAATTGACAAGATTATTCTGAAAATATTTCCCGGGATCTTTCATGCTTTCCCCGGCTTCAATAAAAGCTGCAAAATGCATGACCGCTTCAATTTTTTTCGATGCAAAAACATCTGCCAGCTTCTTTCCATCAGCAATATCCGCTTGCACGAACTCAGCCTGCTCCGGAACAGCCTGACGATGACCTGTCACCAGAGAATCATAAACTGTTACCTTATGTCCGGCCTTGATTAAAGCTTCAGCAGCTGCCGAACCGATATAGCCTGCTCCGCCTGTTACTAGAACATTCATATAATTATCCTTTATTCTCAGGGCTGCATTTTTTCGACTTTTTTTCAAAAAAGGAAGTGCAAGCCCGGAAATATATAGAGTGGAACAATAATTAGATTTTCAAAAGTTAAATTTACAAACCCAGATTATCTGGGTTTTGGAGATTTTTTATGCCAATCTGTTACCTGTTGATAGGCGTGTGCAATTTTAAAGAGGCCTGCCTCATCAAAATGCCTGCCCATTAATTGAATTCCAACCGGCAGTTCATTTTTATCAAAACCGGCTGAGAAAGCTAAACCCGGTACACCTGCCAGGTTACACGGCAAGGTAAAAACATCTTCCAGGTACATCGCCAGCGGATCTTCGGTATGCATTCCAATCGGGAATGCAGTTGTCGGGGCAACCGGGCAGGCAATCGCATCTACTTCCTGGTAGACTTTTTCAAAATCCTGTTTGATCAAAGTACGTACTTTTTGTGCCTGTCCATAATAAGCATCATAATACCCGGCAGATAAAGCGTATGTACCCAGCATGATCCTGCGTGTGACTTCATCGCCAAATTTTTCGCCCCTGGTGCGGGTAAAAACATCCCACATATTTTTCCCGTCAACACGCGGACCGAACCGAATACCGTCGAAACGGGCCAGGTTGGCAGAAGCCTCGGCTGGAGCGATCAGGTAATACACTGGAACAGCATATTCTGTATGAGGCAGACTGACCTCTTTAATTTCAGCACCCAGTTTTCTGAACACCTCTATTGCATCACGAACCTTTTCTTCAACTTCCTGCTGCATGCCGCTGATGAAATATTCTTTTGGAACACCGATACGGACCCCGCGCAGATCTGCATGATCATTTAAGGTTAAATCTCCCAATGCAGCATCACGGGATGTTGCATCCAGCGGATCAACACCAGCCATCACTTTAAACACCTGGACAACATCTTCCGCCGTATGCCCGAAAACGCCGCAGGAATCCAGTGAAGACCCGTAAGCAATCAGACCATACCGTGAAACACGGCCATAAGTTGGTTTTATACCTGTCAGCCCGCAAAACGATGCTGGCTGCCGAACACTGCCGCCAGTATCGGTCCCGAGTGCCGCAGGAACCAATCTCGCCGCCACTGCTGCAGCGCTGCCGCCTGACGAACCGCCGGGAACACGTGAATAATCCCAGGGATTATGAGTCACCCCGTAAGCCGAGTTTTCCGTGGAAGAACCCATCGCAAATTCATCGGTATTGGTTTTCCCGATCACAACCATGCCTGCATCCTGCAATCGCTTTACTGCTGTAGCAGTATGCGACGGAATATATCCTTCCAAAATCCTGGAACCGCAGGTGCAGGGTAAATCGGCAACAGCCAGAACATCCTTAACCGCGATCGGAATGCCGCACAGGCTGCTGCTCGCGCCTGGTTCATCTAATCTCTTTTTATCCGCAATATCTGCCTGTTTTAAAGCATATTCATCAGACACATGCAGAAAGGCATGTAATTCACCATCAATGCCATGGATTTTTTTGAGAACATTGACTGTAACTTCCCGGCTTGACACTTGTTTTGTGTTCAGCAGGCTGCTAATTTCCGTGATGGATAAATCAGAAAGATTCATTATTTTGATCGCTCAGGCTGGGTTATAGAATTTTCGTTTTACTGCAATAGTTACTCAAATACAGGGGGCATTTTATACTGCGATAAATGCTTTTCACTCGCAGTTTTCAATAAAACATCTGAACCCAGGCCTGGCCGGGAGTTATCTTCACGCAATACAGCTCCGGTATTATCTCCCCCCGCTGTTGGTTGAATGTTGGCAGTATCCAATTTTTGCAGCTGAGTAACATGGTCCAGAATGGCCGATAATTGGTTACGGTAACGATTTATCTCTTCCCCGGATAATTCCAGCCGTGCTAGATGGGCAATGTGTTGAACTTCGTAAATGGATAATGACATAAAAGAATTATATCTTATTCCATTATTTCCAAGCCTGCATGTACCATGAAAGGTATTCATCCACGTGTGCTGACCAATATTTTTCATCGTGCCAGCCTTTAAATACATGCCATTCATAAGAAAAATTATTTGCATTTAAAAATTGCTCAAATGCAGAAATCAAAACCAATTCACTATCATTATCCCCAACATCCAGCCAGATCCTTGGCATAGCAGACTGCGGAATGGCTAATAAATTCTTTCGAAGAGATATTTCATCATTATAAAAAATGGCAGGTGAATGACCGCCGATGGCACTGAATAGATCAGGATATTTTGCACCAAGGTGTAACGCCCAGGCTCCCCCTCTAGATAAGCCGCCGATCGCTCGATGTTGGCCATCTGCCAGGGTTCGATATTCTTTGTCTACCGCCGGCAGCAGCTGCTGAATAAATACCTCTTCGAATTTATATTCCTTCGGCTGTTTTGATGAATAATCAAATGGGAATACAATTATCAACGGAACCCCGTCTGGGGTTGATATTAACCTATCTGCTGAATTAACCATCCCGAGCCGGATCCATTGATCTTCCGAAAAACCTTGACCATGAAGCAAATAAAGCACGGGGTACCTGGTTTTTGTATCAAATGAATAACAGCGTGGAAGATATACCTTGTACTTCATCGGTTTCGGCAGCAACTCTGTTTGGATGCTCCGATCTTCCACACTTCCAACAGTTGACGTGCAAACTGGGATCTCAGTGCTGGTCGGTGTGACAGTTTGGGTGCTTGTTGGTGTTTTGGTAGGCGTAATAGTGCTGACAGGAGAAGGCTGCTTTGTAGGTGTCATGGATGAACCGGATGGGGCATTGGTCGGCGCAGCCGCTGCAGATGAGAATACCGTTGTATTACAAGAATTTAATAAAACTAGGCTGATGAGATAAATTAAAAACAAAACATTGAAAAAACGTTTCATCCACAAACTCTTCCTGATATTAATTTGACTATAAAGCCAGTTGGCATTATACTCGTTTGGCATTCGGTTAGCCGGGGTGTAGCGCAGTTGGCAGCGCACCGCGTTTGGGACGCGGGGGCCGGCGGTTCAAGTCCGCCCACCCCGACTGATAAAGCCGATGGCCTTTGCTGGCCATCGGCCTTTTATTTCCTTGATGACTTGAAAAAGAAGTAAAATTGTATCAGATTCTAATTGGAGAAAATAAATGGCAAGCATAAAATTTGATGTTCTCATTGAAGCTGTTCGTTTTGCTGCAGATGGAAAGATTGATCTGGTTCGCGCCTTTGAGCGCCGGGGTGCCAGCTTTTCAGATAACATCCTGATTAATCGAGCTGATCTCATTAATAGAATGAAGAGTGGTCAAAAAATAATGACTGGAAGCCGGAAAGAATATCTTGGCAGTACATTTGACACTGGTAAATTCGTTCAATTAAAGGGTGAAATTATCACCACAAATCCTTCATCCAATAAAGACCTGCTCGAGTCTGTGCCAGGCCTGTAATTTCATATTTACGGATCTACCTTTGGAGGCAGGTGATGAAGCTAATTGACAAAACACCTCATCGTAATGACAAAGGGGCGATCGATTTCCTGGGAAAAATCCAGGGGTCATTCCAGTTTGGTTTAAATTGGGGCGCAAAGCTTGAAGCCCAGGATAGCATTATCAGTATTCTTGAGAAGAATCTGGATAACAGTTTTTATCTTCTCAGGAATTTTTTTATTCCTGAAACAGATATTGAAATCCCGATGGTTTTGGTCGGTCCCCCAGGAGTATTTTTAATAAATGTTGTCTATCAGCGCGGTGTTTACAGGGTAAATAATGATGAGTGGGGAACTATTTCTGGAGATCGTTTTATACCAGCAAAATTGAACCAGGTTCAAAGATGTGTCAAATTAGCCCGTGTTGTTCAAATTTTTTTCGAAAGAAATGATATTAAAGGTGTCCATGCAGTTGATCCCATTTTGATCGCCTCAGATCCCGGGATGCATATTGAATCAGTTCAGCCGGCTGCCCGGATAGTGATGGTGGATGCACTTGAGCGGTTTGCAATTTCAATGACCCAGGCACCGGTGCTGCTCAATTTCAACCAAATTTCTGAAATCACCCATAAACTGGTTGGTGGAGTTGAAATTGTCCCGCCAGTAACACCTGCTTTTATTTCTTCAGATTTTACAGAGATGGCAGCTAATGAAATCCTGGATGATTCACCGATCATGGGAGAGCAGCCTTTTATTATTCCCCAATTTAACCCAGAGCAGCCGGAGCAGTCTGAAATCATCCAGAGCCAGCCGCCTAATTCTTTTACCCTGCCAGAAAATCCATCTTCAACAAAAACCGAAGTTCAACCTGTAATTCAGCCGCCGGTTCAACCTGTTGACCCGCAGGTAACTCCTGAAAAACAACCTGAAACTATTCCTGTGAAAGCTGTGCAGATTGACCCGTTTGATAACCTGCGTTCAACCGCTGTTGATGAAATTCCGTTTCCAGAATTCGAAAATGATTCTGCCCCGGGTGAAACACCTGCGGAAGAAAAGGAACCGGTTTCGGCCGAGCAAACGCTGCGAGATACTGTCAATCAATCCAATAATTCACTGCCTCCAAAGAAAAGTCAGCTTTTTGGTATGACAACAATACAAATATTCATCCTGCTTGGATTATTACTTTTCTGGCTGGCATCAATGGCAGCTTTTATTATTTACGTTAATTTCTTTGCTCTTTAATGACAACACCATTTCTCAGCATCATCATCCCTGCCCATAATGAAGAAAAGCGGCTGCCGCAAACGATGGAGCAGGTTATAAATTTTTGCAATCTTCAAAAATTTGAATGCGAGGTGCTGATTGTTGAAAATGCCAGCACGGACCGTACACTTGAAACAGCCAGCGAGTATGCCAGGACCAACAGTTCAATAATAAAAGTGATCCACGATGATCTGCCCGGGAAAGGCAGGGCGGTAAAAAAGGGAATGTTATCCGCTTCCGGGAAATATTTATTTTTTGCCGATGCCGATTTTTCCATGCCGGCTGGCGAAATCTCGAGATTCATCCCCCCGGCTGTTGATGTACCAATCGCAATCGCTTCCCGTGAAACGCCAGGCGCAATTCGTTATCATGAACCCGGTTACAGGCATTTGACCGGCAGGATATTTAACGGGTTAATTCGCCTGCTGGTGCTGCCTGGATTACATGACACCCAGTGCGGTTTCAAAATGTTTCGAGCGGAAGAAGCAAAAGTTCTTTTCCAGAGGCAGACACTTACAGGCTGGGCCTTTGATGTTGAACTGTTGTACATCGCCGGCAAACACAATTATCCCATTCTTGAAATTCCAATTCCCTGGTATTTCAATCCGGAAAGCAAAGTCAATGTCCTGCGGGATTCCTGGCGTATGCTGCTCGAAATTCTTACTATCCGCCAAAACGACCGGCGGGGATTGTATGATTGACCAGCCGGATCTTCAATACGAATCTTCTGCCCGGCAAAAAGGGTTTCAAATCATCGCCGGGATCGACGAAGCAGGCCGGGGAGCCTGGGCAGGGCCTATCATCTCTGCGGCAGTCATCCTTCCGGACGATCCGGGAATCAGCGGATTACTTTCAGGTGTTCGTGATTCAAAGTTGATGACTGGAAAACAAAGGGTTTATTGGGCGGAAATTATTAAGGATCAGGCAGCAGCCTGGGCTGTAGGGGTGGTTACATCATCAGAAATTGATGAAATCGGTATCCTGCCTGCAAATAGATTATCTATGCAGAGAGCGATTGAAAGTTTATCGATCCCGCCTGATTACCATTTATTTGATTTTATTCACTGGAAAAATTGCCCATTTATTGGAGAAAAATTGGTTAAAGGGGAAAGGAAATCTCTCAGCATAGCTGCCGCTTCGGTTATTGCAAAAACCCACAGGGATAACCTGATGATTAACCTGGAAGAAATTGTTCCTGGCTATGATTTTTACCGGCATAAAGGTTATGGAACTAAATTACACAGGCAAGCCATACATAAACTTGGACTATCTGAAATTCATCGTAAATCATTCAACATCAGGATCGAAGACAGGCATTGACCATTTTGGGTAAAGATAATTTTGACAACTTATCTCAAAGTGTATTTTAGCGAATCGCCTAACCCAGGATAAAGTTATCGATCAAACGCGTTTTCCCGATAAAAACAGCCAGCGATAAAATTGCCTTCCTATTAATCACATTTAATTCCTGCAAAGTTTCAAAATCCGCACAGGAAACATACTGAAGCTTTGCCAAAGGTTCACTGCTGATGATTTCTTCTGTCAAATGCCGGATTCGTTCAGCATTTCTTTCCCCTTTTTCAAAAGCATCCTTTGCTGCTTTCAAAGCCTTGAATAAAATCACAGCTGCCTGTCTCTGAATGGGATCGAGGTAGCTGTTGCGGCTGGATTTTGCCAGC
>CAZBRI010000015.1:0-17266 GCA_964494055.1 uncultured Anaerolinea sp. | reverse complement strand
CCTGTACATTATTCAAGAAAATGGCGGGCAATTTACCTGCGGGAAGTCTCTTGAGAACGATCCTATTGGTTTCGACTTCACCTGGAACCAGGAAAAATTCAAAAATATGATGTGGTCCGAATTGGCAGAATACGTACCCGCTTTTGACCGATTAAAGATCCTCAGAGGCTGGTCAGGGCTGTATGATGTAAACCGATTTGATGGGAATGTTCTGCTGGGTGAATGGCCCGGGTTGACAGGTTTCCTGCTGTTGAGCGGTTTCTCCGGGCATGGGTTTCAACAATGCCATGCTGTCGGCCGTCACCTGCAGAGATGATCCGGGGCGTGGATTTTTCAATAGATCTTTCAATTTTCTCCCCGGAACGGGTACTCAAAAACATGCCTATCTTTGAAGGACATGGCAAACTAGTTTGAAACTCAGGCGCCGCTTTACAGAGTAACCAGAGATTACCTTTTCCAAACTGCGGCGCAGACTGAATAATGCTTCTGCAGCAGGATAACCAAGACGGAAAGGCATATTCGCCTGCAATTGAGTATTTCCAATCGCACCGGCCAATTCATTTCCGTTCACGGGCCCAATATATTAATGACAACTATTCATTTCACATGATTAAAATTTTTAATACCTAATTTTCGACAGCTTTCGAGAAGGGTAATCACTATTTCACCAAGCAGCCGATTGGCTTCATCCGGAAACCAATCTTCACCCCATTTTTCATCATGCGTCATTAGAACGGCCATGCTTTTACATACATGCTGAAAAGCATTAAACCCATTACTCAAAGCACTCCTGTTAATATCAGTGAAACAATGACATCAGGCGCGGTGATGCTGCAATAAGTCAGCATTGCGTCTTTCATTATCAATACATCCAGCCCATTAATGCACAGAACCTTGTTGAATGCTGAGTAAGTCTGATAACTTCCTGATTTCATGCTGGCGTAATCTTCTGCAGCAACCCAATGCTGGGGATGAATTTGATTACCTAAAAGTGAGCGAACTATTTCCGTCAATAAATAGCGGCAGGGTTTCCTTGAACCAATTACCGCGGAAGATGGTAAATGGCTTGCCTCCTTCCATCAGTGGGGTTTCGCCTTTGAACTTTGAGATACTTTCCGATCTACCGCCTTTTCCGGACCGACAATATAGCCCGAACGAAGCGTATTCCGCCTTAAACCGGTTTCCTTTGCAGACCGGGCATTATTACGCGTCCGGATGTTCTACACGGTCATAATCAGCAGCTTTGGGACAGCCTTACAGGTTGATGTGAACAACTTCCATACAAATCAGCACAGTTCGTAAACATTTCGTATCAGCCGCATCACCCCGGATGATTTCGGCCCCTTCACCAAGCAAACGTTTGGCCTCTGCGGCTCATGTACCATCAAACGGAGAACAAAGCCATCGGCTTTGAGCTTTACAATAACAGGCATGCCTGTTACCCATATTACGAGAACCTGTTAAATATTTGGCACCAAAGTCATTATTTACATCCCCAGCATTTCCCTGGCAAGATTCCAAAAATATAGGATGAAAAATGAGCCGACTGACAGACAGTAAATCTTTATGCCGATCTAGATTGTCTTTTCTTTATTTAGCGTAAAGATCATACCGGTGTTAACGCCATACAACGGCGCATTCAACCCAAGAAAGCTTAGTGTGGAACCATTTAATAAACCGAGCAACGCAACTTTATCATTATTTTGGAACAGGAAGATTAACGCCGGAAACAAAATACAGCAATCCAACTGTCAGCCAGGGGGAATGCCATGAACCAGTTCCGGTAACCGGGATTGATTTCTATCACCGGGAAGAAATGAGCAAAGATCAGGCTCCAATACACAGCAAAACCCGGGGTAGTGACTGAGTTCAAAAAGAGTGCCAGCCCTTTTATTTCGCATCTCCTTTGAAGATTAACAGGGAAACTCCGATAATAATCAGCCAGACAGCCCATAAACTGTAAGCTACCGCATTGATCGCCCCTACAAATGGCACACCAGCCGGTTCCAGGGTTCCTAACAGGATACATAAAGCCAGAATACCGCCCAGCCAGCCCTGCCATGCTGTAAATATTTTGGATTTTGGCATTGCGGATGCGATCATTATTGTCCAAAATGATGTGAACAGGTAACCCAGGTGCTCACCCACGCCGAGACCTGCATACTGGTTGAAAGCGTTAAATGTTACCTCGATCGCAGCCCGCGAGGCTTCGCTGGCTGCCGGGTTAATATAAGCATTTGCCAGCATGGGTACCATGAAGGGCCAGCGGACAAATCCCAGCATCTGCACAATCCCGGCGGTAACCCCAATTGCTGTCGCTGCAGCCATATATGGTGTATCTTCCCTTGCCAGGTAAGGATGGAGCATGACAGAAATGGGGATGAAGAGTGCAGCCGCGATCACCATCAGGTACCAGTTGGCGATCAATCCGCTGCCGCCCGCGGCAAATTTGTGCATGACGATCATGGCCGGCTGACGTAGTATATCGGGGTATTCAAAATTTATCTGCAGAAGGGTAAAGGCTGACATAAATAAAACCGGCGCGGCAATTAACAATATACCTGTCCAGATACGGTGATTTTTGCTGTTCATTTTAATCTCCTATAAATATTGAATGAGAATGGTATTCAATTCACGCCTGAATAACTCAGACGGATCATCAAAGAAAGACGGGATCATGTTGGTTATTTCAAGCATCACAAGGCCGTGCAAGCGGCTCCAGAATACTTGAGAAAGATACAGAATCTCAGGATTCATTCCCCCGGCTTCTTTCTGCCAGCGTTTGAGCATCGTCTCAAGGCCGGGTGTCAGGGGAGCAAATCTCTCCACATGCAGTCTGCCGGCAGAAAAAATTGATTCAATCACCATTACGAGGGGGCGCATTGTTCTTTCAGCGGCCGGCATCGTAATTTCATCCGGGGCATGATAATTCGGTATGGGTGTTCCGAAGATCAATAAATACCTTTGAGAATATGTTAATGCCCACTGCCGGTAAGCCCAGCCCAACGCAAACAACCGGTCATTAAACTGCATCAATGGTATGTTTTTAATGGACGCTGATAGAGAATCTGCCAGGGAATCATATGCATCCACAATCATTGCCGTGACCAGGTCATCCCGGCTTGGAAAATAGTTGTAAATTGACGGGGCGGCGATATCCAGTTCACGGGCAGCGGCGCGCAAGCTGAGGGTTGCTGCTCCAGTCTCCGCAATCTGCTTCCAGGCTGCTTCTTTGATCTCTCCATGTAAGTCTGTTCGCCGAACATCATTTCTTGGTCTTGGGGACATACGCTCCTGAATATAACTTACACCGTTAGAATAGTTAATCTTACAGCGTAAGTTATTTATCGTCAAGTATTTTTTGGGATGAGTCTTGACATATTACTATTCTATGGCTAGAATAGTAATATGATAAATATCATAGATTTCCAATTCATCACCAATTCAGACCTGGCTGTGCTGGGATTAGTAACAGAAAGCCCGCGGCATGGTTACCAGGTGGAGCAGGATATAGCCGCCCGCGGAATGCGCGAGTGGACAGAGATCGGTTTCTCATCAATATATTATGTTTTAAATAAATTGGAGGATGCGGGCTGGCTGGAAAGCCGGGTAGAAGCAGGAGATTCATCCACTAAACGCGGACCATCCCGTAAAATTTACTCGATAACTTCAGCCGGGCAGGATACCTACCGGGCAGCTGTGACACTTCGATTGTCATCCCCCCGCCCGCGGACGGCTGATTTTGCCCTCGGACTGGCAAACCTTCCTGCTTTAACCCGGTCTGAAATACAGACTGCCATCGAAACACAATGCAAACAATTAGCTGACAGGCTGCTTATTGTCCGGGAGAAGAAACAAAATGATTTGCGGTTGGCAGGGTCACTTGCGCCGCATGTCGAAGCCCTGTTTTCATACAGCGAAGCACAGATAAAAGCCGAATTAGAGTGGCTGACCGGTTTCCTGGAAAGCGGGTTACTTGACACAAAAGGAGAAAAAAATGAGTGAAAAAATGGATTGGAAAAAAAATCTGAAAAACCTATATTTCCCGCCCGCTAACCCGGTAACCGTTGACGTACCTCCCATGAATTACCTGATGCTGGATGGTCACGGTGACCCGAACCATTCTGCTCATTACCAATCAGTGATTGAAGCCCTGTTCTCGTTGTCATACACCATTAAATTTGCCATCAAGAAGGCAGAAGGCAGCGATTATGCCGTTTATCCTTGCGAGGGACTTTGGTGGGTGGAGGATATGCGGGATTTCAGCGTTGAAAAAAAAGAAAATTGGGATTGGACGATGATGATCGCTCAGCCTGGTACGGTGACTGCGGATTGGGTTGAAAGTTCACGGGAAGCAGCTCTGAAAAAGAAAGGACTGGCACAGATCGAACAGGTCCGGTTTGAAATTTATAACGAAGGCTGCAGCGCTCAGCTGATGCATACCGGCCCGTACTCTGCCGAAGGTCCAAATATCGCCAGGCTTCATGAGTTCATCGACGCCATGGGCGGACAGAAAAGCCTGAAGCATCACGAGATCTACCTGGGAGATGTTCGCAAAACAGCGCCTGAAAAGCTCAAAACTGTGATCAGGCAGCCGTATCACACCTAACACAACCGGTTTTGAAAACAAATCCGGGCAATAAATAATCTGATAAAAAAAATCTCACGACTGTATCTCTCAGGAGTCTGACCTGTTTTTTGGTTTCAGTACTCGCACAATGCAAGACGGCTGTCCCTTGAATAATTTTTCTTTCAGCAGCGGCAATCTCAAAATGAGATTGCCGCTGCTTTTTTACAGCTTTCCTTCGTAAAATAATTTCAAAGCTATATCTTATTGGTGTCCATATCTTTGCGAAGCCATGCCACTGTTTCTTTAATTGCTGTTGAAAAAGGTGTGGGCTGCATGCCAAACGCTTTTTGGGCTTTTTCGGTATTCACCAGGAATGGCTGTGTCCATTCATACATCATTTCGACCGTTTCACGGATCATGGGGTCAAAAATACCGATCATTCGCAGCATAGTTTTACCCGCCAGTATCACTTTTACCGGTTTCCCGATCTCTTTTTCCAGAACCGAAACAAATTCAGCCTGGGTCACAGCCTTTGGGCTGGGTGTAAACCATACCTGTCCCATAGCTTCGTCGTGTGTGCCAAGGGCTGCAAGAAGACGTCCAAAATCGACAATGTATGAGAAAGTATGCGGTTGATCCATTTTCCCTAACAGGTTGAGCGATTTTCCGAGTAATGCCGGCCGAATCGCCAGGTCGGTTACCACATGGTCGTCAGGTCCATAAAAATTGGAAGCACGTCCAATGGCAGCCCGTACCGTCCCATTTTGATGGGCATCCAGGATTGCCTGTGCCATTTTTGCCCGGATCAGCCCTTTTTTTGTGTGAGGCTGAACAGGTGAGTCTTCGTTGATCGGTTCACCGTGGGAATCACCATACATATAGAGGTTGTCACCAACAACCAGTTTGGCACCTTTCTGCGCAGCAGCTTCGAGGATGGCAGCCTGAAAAGCGGGAAATTTTTCTGCCCACTCGTAATATAAAGGCTGCGCGCACTGGTAAACAACAGCCGCATTGCGGGTTACTTCCAGGTTCTGCTTCAAATCATAAGCGTCCGCCGCGGCGACTTCTACCCCGGCCGGCATGCCGGTCAATTTTCCGGATCGGTTCACCATTTTTACATGTTTCCCCAGCCTAACCAGCTCCCTGGCAGTCCATTTTCCTAATGGTCCGGTCCCAAAAATTACGTGTGTTTCGTTCTCCATGCGTATTTCTCCTGTTGATGAATATAAAAACAGATTTAAAGAGATAATTAATTTTTCTTTAGTTCGAAGGAAAATATGTTTTGCGTTTTAAAAGTTTTTGCACTCCAAATTTTTTAGCAGACTGTACCCAGCCGATGCTGCCCATCATCCTATAAAGCCAGCCCGGGATGATTGATCTGGAAAGCAGCTTACCAGCCTGATGCGGTATGGATTGACCTTTGGACAGGGCATCGGCAGCAAGATTCAAAGATTGTTTGATGAGCAAGGCAGGCCCGCCTGCGTCTTTTAATGGCACCCCATGAACGAGTCCTTCACCTGCACCCAGGGCAAGCGACCCTGCCCATGTGAAACCAGCCTGCCTGGCAAATAATTCGCAGACTGCCAGTGAGTTATCAGTATGGCTGGCTTCAGGAAATCCGCAATTTGCGATGGCTGTAAACAGGGCATGTTTTGCAGAGGGTTTCTCAGCCCTGCTGTCTGAAATTAACTCCAGAGTTTCTATGACAGGTGCCGGCAGCGTGTCGATATACAACGGGTAAGCCAGGATAAACAGATCTGCCTGTTCCACAGCCTGCAGCAACTGTGCTTTTTTTTCGGCCGAACGCAGGATGGTATGGAGAAAAATGGTTTGTGTTTCAATCGATTTGACAGCCAATTGATCAATCAGGTATCCGCCCAATGAATAAGATGTGCTGTTTTTTGTGCGAGGGCTGCCAACCAGCAGCAAGGCGCGCTTGACGGGAAAGTCAGCCTGAACAAACGGCAGCGATTCCTGTGTTTTATCAACCGACACTGTACTTTCTTCTGCACTTATGGAAGGCGAGTCATTGAGGAAATCCAGGCTGCCCGAGATCTTTGCATGGATCTCAGTTTCAGTCTGGCCGTTGTACAACACACAACTCCCGGATCTTTCTGCATAAAAATTCAAAGCATTCCGCCTGGTAAGCCGGGAAAAAATAGCTTCCGCTTTTTCGTCCTGCCCGGGCAGCCAGCCAAGCACCAGGAAATCCGGGTAGCGGTCATATCTCTTCTGGTGATGCGTTTCCCCGTTAATTTGCGTAAAAAAAGGAAGTACATTTTGGATCTGGTGATCTACAAGGCTCTTCAAAGTCGATGAATACCCTCCAAAAGTAATCGGCGTCAGGTAAACCAGCAGATCACTGGCGATTATTTCACCAGCAGCGATCCGGTTATCATCATTAATATTACAAATACCCGGGGTTTTCACCCAGCAGAAGAAATCTCCAGCACAATTGCCGATTTTCTTCTCACGCAGGATAACAACCTCGTATTCCCAGCCGCGGCGGGTGAGTTCCTGCTGTAATTGCAGGCTGACACGTTCAGCGGTTGTATCACCAGAGTTTGAACCATCCAAAATTAACGCTTTCATTATTTCCTCAAAAATTATTCAAAGATAAAGGGAATTACCGGTCATTGATAAAATTACGGGTCAATAGGTCCAATTCATAAGCGTAAAGAGCATCTCCTCCGGGACCAAAAGGGGGCAGATTCCCGTTAATTTCCAAAGAGACCAGGCCGTGCACCTGACTCCAAAATAATATCGCCATCGAGAGGCTCAGAGAATGCACCTCCCCGCCAACTTTTTTCCTGGCTTCGAAAGCTGGCTCAAAGCCAGGGGAGATTGAAGGAAAGTTTGTGCCGTTTAATCTGCCAGCCAGCCGGAGATCTTCCAGCACGCTCACGAGTGCCACAAGGGAACGAATGGAACTCGGCATCACTAATTCAGCCGGGCATGCGTATCCCGGGATGGGAGTACCAAAGATCAACTGGTAACGCTGAGGGAAGGTCAAGGCCCAGCTGCGATACGCCCAGCCGACGGCATTCAGCCGCCCGTTAAGGTCATCTACCGGCACACTATCTCGTGCCAGCAGCTGTGAATCACCAAAGGAGGTATATGCATCTATGATCAGGGCTGTAACAAGGTCATCCCGGCGGGGAAAATAATTGTAGATGGCCGGTGCAGTTATTTTAAGCTCCCGGGCAATGGCACGTAATGAAAGAGTTGGAGCACCAAAGGCTGCAATTTGATTCAATGCCGTAACCTTGATGACTTCCTTCAGATCGATCTGTTGTGTTAGCCGCTTTGGCCTTGCCATTATGTCTCCTTATATATACAGTGTAAATATACACCGTATATATTACTACGTCAATATCACGAGGATAACAATTATCCTTTGATTTTATAGACAGATACACGTACAATTACTTCATATGCGAACATGGAATTTACATCAAGGCGATGCCTTGCAATTAACGATTGCCTCTGATCCGCGCCTGGCGGACCCTGACTATCCAAACGATCACATCTGGGATCTGGATCTGAGCGGCGGCGACCCGTCAGCCCTTTCGATACGAAGCACTTATGGTTTACGCGCTCGAATGATGAGGATTTTTCCGCGTTTTTCCGAAAATAATAAATCCATCAATGACCCGGACCAATTCCCAAAACCTGTTACAGTCAAATCTTTTTATCCAAACTTCATTTCTGTAACGTTTTCTCCGATTAATGATATCGATGTAAGCGCATATTATTGGGCTGCCGGTTCGCAGGTTATCGCCGGCCAGTTCAGCATTTCCAACCAATCTCACCGGCAGCACACATTACGTTTCGAATTAATCGGTCAGCTGATACCCTTGGAAGGCCAGCCGATGAGCAGCAGCCTGCGTCAATCAGTCGCCACGCTTGAGGGTCAGGCTGCTGAGCTTTTCCCGGTATTATTTTTAACCGGCGGCCCCGTGCCCGGGCCCGGCCCATATACATCGTTATCAATGGGAATAGATATGACACCCGGGAGCTCACGCCAATTTTCCTGGGCACTGGCATCCCTCAAATCTCCCCAGGAGTCCTTTGATTTTGCCCGAAAAACTGCCTCCAGGCCGATTGAAGCTGAGAAAGCTTTGATCGAGAATATCAACTTTTCTGATACTGTTGAAATCCATACCGGTGATCAAGACTGGGATTCCGCTTTTGCGCTTTCTCAAAAAAATGCGCTCAGCCTGTTCATGCCAGGACGAGGCACTTTTCCTGAACCCGGATTCGTACTCTCCCGGCAGCCGGATCACGGTTTCTCACACCAGGGCGATGGCAGTGATTATCAGCAGCTGTGGAATGGACAATCCATCCTGGAAGCACAATACCTGATCAGTCTGCTCCCCGGAGCATCATACCTTTCACGAGGGATCCTGAATAATTATTTACATATTCAAGACAAGCATAATGGATTTATTGACTGCAGGCCTGGTCTTGCCGGTCAGAAAGGACGTTTTTTAGCTGCGCCCCTGTTATCGGGTATCGCATGGAAAATCTCCCAGGCAGGAAAGGACATGGGGTTGATCAACAAGGTCTACCCTTCATTGCTGCAATTTTTCTGGTCATGGTTTTCACCAGCCATCGATTCGGATAAAAATGGAATCCCGGAATGGAAGAGTTCTCTTCAGACAGGTTTGGAAGACAACCCACTCTTTGAAGGATGGCATGACTGGGCAGATGGCGTAAATATTCAAACAGTCACCAGCCCGGGTTTGCTTTCCGAGTTATACGACGAAGCCCAATGCCTGATCAAAATGGCAGAACTCAACGGAAGAAGTTCAGATATATTAACTCTTACCTCGCAGGCCGATAAGCTGAGAAAAATGGTCCTGAGCTGCTGGAACAAAGATGACCTTGCTTACCATTATTTAGACCGCGATACCCATCTGTGTTTGCCCGGGAATTTATTGAGGGAGCAAAAAGCCGATTCAATGATTACGCTGGGCATTAACTTCTCCAGCCCTGTCCGAATTCAGGTCCGGCTAACAGGCCAGGATATTTCGCTGAAACGGCCGAAAATCACCATTCATGGAAAACTTAATGACAAAGAAATAACTGAAGTCCTTGAATCGCGAAATTTTTCGTTCAACACTCGAGGAGCTTCTTTAACGACAGATAGGATATTCACCCACATTCAGGACGTAGAGATTGAGGGCATAAACCCTGATAGCGACCTGTTGATAAAAACAATCGATCTGACCGCCCTGGACATTTCGCTATTGTTACCCTTATGGGCGGGAATACCAGATGAAGAAGATGCCCAAGCGCTTGTTTATCGAACAATAATGGATGCCAGCCAATTTGACCACCCGTTCGGCATTCCTGCCCTTTCCAGGATTACTGAACCACAAGCAGAAATGATCGGGAGTTCAGTTCATTTACCGTGGAATCAATTGATCGGGGAAGGCTTGCTGCGATATGGCTACCGGATGGAAGCCGTGCGGTTGTCGGTTCATTTGATGGCTGCCGTTATTCAAAACTTAAAACAGGCACATGCTTTTTATCGATTGTATAATGCCGAAACAGGTGCCGGTCAGGGTGACAAAAATGCTTTACAGGGTTTTGCCCCGGTTGGTTTTTTCCTTGAAACGCTGGGTGTAAAGATCGAGTCCCCAAACAGGGTGATTCTCTCTGGAGAAAACCTATACCCATGGCCTGTTACGGTAAAATATAAAGGATTGACAGTAACAAGACTGATGGGAAGATCTGAAATCGTCTTCCCGAACGGTCAAACAGTCAGCTTGAACGACCCCACGAATTCTGTAATTTCGTGTGAATAAGGAGTAATAAAGATGTCAGATCCACAAATACATTCGATCATGACGGCAGTGATCCAGGAACAGGATATAGATCTTGCCAAGCGGGCGCTGGAACAAGTCCATGCGCCGGTAACACAGCTTGCCAGTTCCGGCGGGTTTTTGGGACGCAGAAACGCTACTTTATTGATCGGGCTGCGCAGCGGTGAAGAAGAGAAAGTGATGAAAGCCTTACAGTCATCATGCCGGCAGAGGATTGAATACCTTGCCATACCCCTGGAAGGTTCGCCATTACCAATGCCCACGCCGGTACCGGTAACAGTTGGCGGAGCAACGATTTTTACGCTGCCGGTTGAAAGATTCGAGGAGTTTTAAGATGAAATTAATTTTTGCTATTCTAAGGGATGACGACGTCGATAATGTTGTGCAAGCACTAACAACAGGAAATTTCCGCGTTACACGTGTGGCATCCACTGGCGGATTATTCCGAAAAGGCAGCACAACTCTATTGATCGGGATTGATGATGAACAGGTTGATTCCGCGATCGAGTTATTACGAACGAATACCACCTCCGAGCCGCATGAACAAAAACGGGCGACTGTGTTTGTTGTCCCTGTCAGCAGGTTCGAGCAGCTCTAATGGATAAATCATCTCAATAATTAACGGCTGAAAATGATCGGGCTTTGGCTGGTAAGCGATAACCGGGTCTAAACAGTAATATTTGAGCAGATTTTTTATCACCAGATGATAAAACAACATTGGTGCCGGCAGGAAAAGTAAACCGAAAAATACCTGCTGAATTTATTGAATACTTTTTCATTGAAAATTTGAGTAAAAAAAAACAATCACCCTGATAACCTTACCGGCATCAGGGTGATTGTTTTAATTCTAGAGAACAAAGAATATTAGGGCAGATCGCGGTAGGATCCGAGCACCTGCATGTAGTTTGAGCGCTCAAAAGCGGCTGACTCTTTGACAGCCTGCTGACTCATGCTGCCCTGCATTTGCTTGATCGAAACATACTCGTGTTCTTCCATCCAGGATTCAACAGTCGAAAGCATATCAGGTACACGGTGATAACCATTTTTAAGAAGTTCAGAAGCGACCATGGTGACTTTGGCACCAGCCATCATGGATTTGATGATATCAGTCGCCGTATGAACACCGCTCGTCAGGGCAAAATCTGCCTTTATTTTGCCATAAAGGATCGAGATCCAGCGCAGCGGCAGGCGCATTTCATCGGATGAACTTAACACCAGGTTATGGATCACTTCCAGGTTATCGAGATCAAAATCCGGCTGGTAAAAACGATTAAACAAAACCAGTCCGTCAGCGCCGGCTTCAACACATTTTTTGGCGAAATTCGGCAGGGCAGTTGTAAACGGACTGAGCTTGACAGCGATCGGTATTTTGATATTCGACCGGATACTCGCGATCAATTCCAGGTAGGTATTTTCAAGCTCTGCTGCGTCAATTTCTGCATCTGCCGGAAGGTAGTACAAATTCAACTCAACTGCATCTGCACCGGCATCCTGCATATGATGAGCATATTTTGTCCATCCGCCTGATGAAACTCCATTCAAACTTCCGATCACAGGACAGCTGACAGTCTTTTTAATCGCAGATAAGTGATCCAGGTATTTTCCGGGACCCATGGCGTAACTGCTGAGATCCGGGAAGTAAGTTACGGCTTCGGCGTAGGAATTGGTGTTCCGGGTAAGGTAGTGATCCAGCTCCATACTTTCATGGATGATCTGTTCTTCAAACAGTGAGTGCATTACGATCGCACCGACCCCGGCTTCATCCAGTTTACGGGCAGAATCGATCTTTTTTGTAAGCGGCGATGCTGACGCAACCAGTGGATTCTTAAGATTAAGACCAAGATAACTCGTACTCAAATCAGTCATACGGTATTCCTTTCAGTAGGCTTTTGTAGAAAATCAGGGATGCAAAAAAAATGCATCCCTGATTGCCAATTAGTGACTCTCACCTTCGACAGGTTTGTCAAAGTGCATCGCAGCCATCTGCTGGTAATATTCCCAGCGTTTGTTAACATCGTTTTGAGCTTCCTTGAGAAGCATTTCTGCCCGGGCTTCATCAGATTGAAGCAGCATCCGGTAACGTGTTTCGTTATAGACATACTGCTCAAGCGGAATGGAGGGTGTTTTCGAATCCAGGCTGAGAGGATTCTGTCCCTGGGCGATCATATCGGGGTTATACCTGTAAAGAGGCCAGTGTCCTGCCTGTACGGCCAGTTTCTGCTGTTCAAGACCCTTTGCCATATCAATACCGTGAGCGATACAGTGGGAATAAGCAATGATCAGGGATGGTCCATTGAAAGCTTCGGCTTCAAGGATCGCCTTCAATGTCTGCTGATCACTTGAACCCATGGCAATGCGGGCGACATACACATACCCGTAAGACATGGCAATGAGTCCAAGATCTTTTTTAGACATACCCTTGCCGCTTGTAGCAAACTTGGCAACCGCTGCACGGGGAGTGGATTTGGAAGCCTGTCCGCCGGTGTTTGAATAAACTTCAGTATCCAATACCAGAATATTGACGTTTCTTCCTGAGGCGATTACGTGATCGAGACCACCGTAACCAATATCGTAGGCCCAGCCATCGCCGCCAATGATCCAGACTGATTTCTTGACAAGAAGGTCTGCCAAGCTGAGCAGGTCACGGGATTTTGGATCTTTCCTGGCTGCCAGTTTGGATTTAAGGACCTCGATTCTTTCTCGCTGCTGCTTGATGCCCAGTTCGGTTGTTTGATCTGAGGCAATCAATTCTTCCGCAAGACTGCCAAGTTCAGCAGACATCTGTTTTAGAAGGAAATGGGCATATTCGAGCTGTTTATCGAGTGTGAGGCGCATCCCGAGACCAAACTCAGCATTATCTTCAAATAATGAGTTTGACCAGGCTGGACCACGTCCTTCTTTGTTTACTGCCCAGGGGGTTGTCGGCAGGTTACCGCCATAAATGGAAGAACAGCCGGTTGCGTTGGCAATGACTGCACGATCACCGAACAGTTGTGAAACCAATTTGATATATGGAGTCTCACCGCAGCCAGCACAGGCACCTGAGAATTCAAACAATGGCTGCAAAAGCTGGGAGTTTTTGATCGTTCCAGGGTTGAATAACGTCCGGTCTGCTTCCGGTAGTTTATAGAAGTACTCCCAGTTGGCTGCTTCACTCTCACGCAGAGCCGGCTGAGGTGCCATATTGAGGGCTTTTCGGCCAACCTGTGTTTTATCCTTGGCAGGGCAGGCTTCGACACACATCATACAACCTGTGCAGTCTTCCGGAGCAACCTGGATGGAATAAGCCATACCAGGGAATTCCTTGAACTTGGATTCCATGTGCTTGAAGGTGGCTGGTGCTCCCTGGAGTTCTTCTTTGGCATACACTTTGTGGCGGATAACTGCATGAGGGCAGACAAAAACACATTTTCCACACTGAATACACAGATCTGGTTCCCAGACCGGAATATCCAGGGCGATATTTCGTTTTTCCCATTGGGTGGTGCCGCTGGGGAATGTACCGTCGACCGGCATAGCAGAAACAGGAATTTCTTCACCTTCCAGGGCGATGATCGGTCCAAGGGTTCGTTTGACGAAATCAGGCGCTTCCACAGGGACCCGCGGCCGCATCGAGATCAAACCATCAGCTGATACAGGAACTTTGATCTCACGCAGGTGAGCCAGGGTCTGATCTACAGCTTCAAAGTTTTTACGGACAACCGCTTCACCGCGTTTACCGTATGTTTTTTCAATGGAGTGTTTGATCTCTGCAATGGCTTGTTCACGTGGCAATACACCGGAAATGGCGAAGAAACAGGTCTGCATGATCGTGTTGACACGGCTTCCCATACCTGTAAGTTCGGCAACTTCGTACGCATTGATATTATAGAATTTTAGTTTCTTGACAATGATGGCCTTTTGAACTTCAACAGGAAGATTTCCCCATACTTCGTCATCACTAAAAATGCTATTGAGCAGGAAAGTCCCGCCCGGTTGGGCATATTTAAGGATGTCGTAGCGTTCGAGGAAACTGAACTGGTGACAGGCAACAAAATTCGCAGTGTTTGAAGCGATCAAATACGGTGCCTTGATGGCTTTCGGACCAAATCTTAAGTGAGAAGCCGTGAGCGTACCCGATTTCTTGGAGTCGTAATAGAAAAAGCCCTGGGCATAATTCTCTGTTTCTTCACCGATGATTTTGATCGAGTTTTTGTTCGCACCGACAGTACCATCAGCGCCGAGACCGATGAACACACACCGGACAGTTTCTGGATATTCCACGCTGAAAGAGGCATCCACATCCAGGCTGGTGTGTGACACATCATCATTGATACCAACAGTAAAGTGATTTTTCATTACCGGTTTTGCAAGTTCATCCAGCACGGCCTTACCCATCGCCGGAGTGAATTCCTTTGAAGACAGACCGTAGCGGCCGCCAATAACCTTGATATCACTTCGTCCGCTTTCAAAGAGAGCATTCACGATATCCAGGTACATCGGCTCGCCGGCAGCGCCGGGCTCCTTGGTGCGATCCAAAACTGCAATAGATTTGACAGATTTTGGTAATGATTTGATGAAAGCTTCAGTGTCAAAGGGGCGGTATAACCGTACACGCAGTACACCCACCTTTTCGCCCTTACCAACCAGGTAATCTACAGCTGCTTCAAGCGTCTCACCGCCGGAACCCATGATGATCGCAATTCTTTCAGCTTCGGGATGGCCGGCATAATCAAACAGGTGATACTGTCTGCCTGTCAGTTTGGCGAATTTGTCCATTTCATCCTGAACGATGGCTGGCAGAGCAGCATAATACGGGTTGACCGTTTCTCGTCCCTGGAAATAAACATCAGGATTTTGAGCGGTTCCACGGATAAATGGATGATCAGGTGAAAGACCGCGGCCGCGGTGAGCCTGAACAAGATCCATATCAATGATCTGACGCAGATCATCATCGGTCAATTGTTCAATCTTGGCTACTTCATGAGAAGTACGGAAACCATCAAAGAAATGCAGGAATGGAAGGCGGGCTTTGAGAGTGGACGCATGCGAAATGGCCGCCATATCATGCGCTTCCTGAACTGATCCGGAGGAAAGCATAGCCCAGCCGGTTTGACGGGCTGCCATGACGTCCTGGTGATCTCCATAGATCGATAAGCCCTGGGCAGCGATAGCCCGGGCAGCGATATGGAAGACTGTGCTGGTCAATTCACCCGCAATTTTGTACATATTGGGGATCATCAACAACAAACCCTGGCTGGCGGTGAAGGTAGTGGTCAAAGCACCAGTTTGCAGAGCACCATGCACTGCACCGGCTGCACCGCCTTCTGATTCCATTTCGATCACATGCGGTGTCGTGCCCCAGATATTTGGTTTGGTTTTGGAAGCCCATTCGTCGGAAAGTTCACCCATGGTGGATGAAGGGGTGATCGGGTAAATCGCTATCACCTCATTGACACGGTACGCAACCGAAGCAGCAGCTTCGTTACCGTCAATGGTGATCAAAGAACGTTTTGTCATGGTAACTCCTTGATAAAGGTAAAATCAGAGCGCACTCTGTAGTTTGTGAAATAATACGCAATCGTTCTAATTATGACACATCTGAACAAGTTTAGCCCTATCAATTTTTATGTGATAGTACTAAATGACACATAAAACTACCGAATATTGTCATTTATTTGGACAATAATGGTGGAATTATAACCGATCAAGATTTTGGATTATGGTGCTTCAGCTAATTAAATCGAAAGGCCCGGTCTTGCCAGGAATAGTGCAGCAAGGGATTTTGCATCCTGCATCTGACCGCTTAGGGCAAGGTCAAAGGCTGCAGCAACAGTCATTTTTTCAACAACCAGGTATTCATCAGCATCCGGATCGAGCGGATCGCTTTTTAATCCAGTTGCCATGAAGACATGCATCAATTCAGTTGAATACCCTGGCGCAAGATAAAAACTGCCAATTTCTCTAAGATTTTTAGCAGACATCCCTATCTCTTCGCGAATCTCCCGTGCAGCAGCCTCGAAAGGAGGTTCACCAGCTTCAAGTGTCCCGGCCGGCAGCTCAAGCAAGTCCAGCCCTGCGGCATGGCGGTACTGCCTGACAAAATGCATCTGCCCGTCTTCATCAACCGGAACGATGATGACTGACCCGATATGTTCAATAATGTCATATTTTACGATGTTACCATCCGGAGTCTTAAGGTGGTCTTTACGAACAGCGAATGCCCGGCCGGTATATGAATTTTCTGATTTGACCAATTCAAATTTCATTTTTACTCCATTTAATAAAACACCCGGGCGAACTTCAGCCCGGGTGCCAGTAGATTCGCTGCTGCTTATGGGATCTGGATTGCAGTGCCGGCTGTCAGGCTGTAGTCGCCGCTCAGTCCATTGACACTTGCGATAGCCATTGGATCAGCATCTCCAAATTCACAGGCTATCGAGTAAATTGTATCGCCGGTCTCAACAATGTATTGGGCCGGGTGGTTTTTCAGTGCCCGTGTTCCAGGCCATGTTCCGCCGGATGATGGAATTGTTATGGATGTACCCGGTGTGTATTCACTCTGGCTGCTGCTCAAACCATTAAGAGTCAAAAGTTCTTCTGGATTCACATTGAAGCGCCGTGCAAGGCAATATGGATATTCACCCTGGTGAAGAACATACACCGCGGGTTTTACTACAGGGGCTGCCGTGGCATAAACAACCGGTGTTTTTACGACCTGTGTTGATAGGATCGCGGTTGGAATGCTGGAAGCTGAGGTTGGTGAAGGAAGTGCGGTATTCCCGGAAGCAGGGATTGTTGGAAACGGGGTAATCCCCGCGGAAGCTGCTGTCGGGAGGTTTGCTATGGGTGTCTGGTTGACGCCGGCAAGCGGTGTGCTTGTTAC